>CAYQFW010000175.1:0-3317 GCA_964416955.1 uncultured Ruminococcus sp. | reverse complement strand
CCAATTCGTGCGAAGTATCAATAATCGGCTTTACAATAGCGCGGGTTAATTTGTTTTTATGTAAGGGGGCAACAAGCTCGGTTATAGCCCAGCTACGACCCATACCTGCTGTTAGCTGAATAAAAAGCTTTGCGCCTGTTTTATGAATTTCGTCCATAAAAACTTTCAGGTCTTCGAACATTTTCGGGTTTTGCCAAAGCCATTTACCCCAGAATGTATCACGCAAGGGTGCAATACCGGGGATAATAAGACCAACATTATTGTTGGCGCGTTCAAGAAAAAGCTTAGCCGCTTCCTTATCAAAATGGCAGCCTGTAAGCTCGAACCAACCAAAGAGCGATGTACCGCCCATCGGGCACATAACTATACGGTTTTTGATTTCAACATTACCGATTTTCCAAGGCGTAAACAATGCTTCGTACTTAGAGTTCATTTGCTACACTTCCTTTTGTTGTTTTAATATATCAATTATAAAATATTGCTCATATTCAGTCAAGAGAATTTGCTATAGAGAACTCTCTTCTTTGTAACTTGCCAGTAGAATTGAGTGAAATTTGTCTACGTACCACGGTATATAAGTTTTTTGGGGTAGGTGTATATAAATATCGCGTTTATAGTCGCCTATATTTATAAGTTCAATATCGCGAGAAAACTGTCCCCGCCACGAAAACTCTGATACAATAGAGATTCCAAGCCCCAACTCAATACATTTTCGTATATAAAACGGGTCGTCGCTTTGCAAAGCTATACGCGGGCTGAACCCCATATCTTTACATACTTTTTGAGTCATATTGTGAAGACTCCAACCGCTCGACATGGTGACAAACGGCTTGTCCTTAATATCGTCTGCGGTTAGTTTGTCGGTATTAAAATAACCTTTAGGAGTGGCTAACATTAGCTTTTCTTGGTAAAATTTTTGACAGTTAAGATTTGGTATTTCTTTTGTGCCGTCGGATACGATTAAATCGTAATCGTTTTGAAGGGGATTCCATTCGTGTGATACAATTATACTTATCTCGGGGTATAGTTTTTGAAATTTTTCTACGGCATTCATAGCAATACGTCGGTTTGCAAAAATGCCGATTTTCATATTTTCGCTTTTGTTACCCAAAATATCGGCTTTGGCGTGGTTTAATATATCGAGCGCAGTTTTAACTTCATTGTAAAATGTGCGACCGCGTTCGTTGAGCTTTACAGTGTTTGATGTTCTTGTAAAGAGTGGGTGACAAAGTTCTTTTTCAAGCCGTTTTATACTCTGAGATATGTTAGAAGTAGGAACGTTAAACTTTTTTGCCACTACTGAAAAGTTTTCGCTTTGTGCCGCAAAGCAAAAATACTTAAGTTGAAGTAATTCCATAAAATTCATTCCTTTTAACAATGTATATAATAATTTTAACATATTTTGCATTAACTTTCAAGTTATAGCGGTATATGTTATTTGATTATTGAAATTATAGAAACACTATGCTAAAATACCCTAAAAGGAGTGTTTAAAATGGCAGAAATTTTAGAAGTTATAATGGTATTAAGTTTTGGTGCTTCGTGGCCTTTTAATGTTATTAAATCTTATAAGGCACGTACAACAAAAGGAAAAAGCCTATTGTTTTTGTGCCTTATTTTTTTTGGCTATATTGTGGGTATTACTTCAAAGCTCGTGAATGAAGCGTATATGGCTGAGTTTGCAAGTAAGTGGTATGTAATTTTTTTCTATTGCCTCAATCTTGTAATGGTAGGCGCTGATTTGATTATTTATGCGAGAAATAAAAAACTTGACAAGGAAAATGGAAACACATAAAATGAAAATTTTATCTATAGGTAACAGCTTTTCGCAAGATGCTCATAATATGCTTTATACTTTGGCTAAGGCAAACGGTGTCGATATATATACCGTTAATTTGTATATCGGCGGTTGTAAACTTCAAACCCATTGGGAAAATATTGAAAAAAACGTCGCGGATTATGATTTGGAAATAAACGGTGGCGAATGTGTGAGAAAGATAAGCGTAGAGGAAGCACTAAGTCTCGAAAAGTGGGATATAATCACAGTACAACAGGCGAGCGCTCAAAGTCAGAATTTTTCTACCTATACGCCACATCTTGAAAATATTGCAAAGTATGTGAGAGAATGTTGCCCAAAAGCTAAAATTTGGTTTCATCAGACCTGGGCTTATGAGAATGATTATTTTCTTGATAACCCCCGAGAGAATGACGCTAAGCAAAAGGGAATGTATCAAAATATTTTAAAGGCATCTAAAATGGCGAGTGAGGCTATAAATGCGCCGCTTATCCGAGCAAACGTTGCAATTCAGGCAGTACGTGAAAACGTACCTGAATTTAATTATGCAAACGGCGGTATGTCGCTTAACCGAGACGGTTATCACTTAAGCTACGATTATGGAAGATTTATCGCGGCGTATACCTGGCTTTATGAACTCACAGGCGTTTTTGGAGATAATATTCCTTTCGAAAATCTGGATAAAGAATTGACTGCAAAGATTACCGAAACTATAAAACAGGTATTATAAAACGGAATTACCCAAAAGAAAACCAACGCGATTAAAAGATTTTGATTATAGCCAAAACGGTGCATATTTTGTGACGATATGCACGCAAAAGCGAGAAAATATTTTATCCAATATTGTAGGGCAGGGGCTTGCTCCTGCCGAAATTCAATTATCAAAACATGGTAAAATGTTTCAAACATCTTTTTTCGATCATGCAATTCGTAATGAGCAGGATTACAGAGAAGTATGGCAATATATTGAAAACAATCCATTAAAGTATAAAAAACAGCCGATAGATTCTAAGCAGAGTCTATCGGCTGTTTTTATATTTTTAACTTGTGGCAGTTAGTAGGTTCAGTCTTCGGGCTGTTTTTTAGGATAGGGTGTTTTTTCGTCGGTTAAGTCCATTAAAAAATCTAAGCTTGTATGATAAAAATTTGCTAATAACAATAAATTTTCGGTGGTGGGCATAAGCTCACCACTTTCATATTTTGAAAGGGTGCTTTGGCTGATACCCGTTTCCATTTGTATTTTTAATTGAGTAAAATCTTTTGTCACACGGATAAGCTTTAAATTTTTCATAACTTTCTCCTCATTAATAATATATTCAATTATTTCATAAAAAAGTCTTGCATTTCATAATTATTTTGAATATAATATTCATATATTGAATATTTGGAGGAATAAAATGAAAAAATTATTGGCAGTTATTTTGACACTTGTGTTACTTTTGTCGGTTGTACCACTGAGTGCGGTTACAGTTTCCGCTGCTACAAGCGGTACAACAGGCGACTGTACTTGGACGCTTGACGG
>CAYQFW010000174.1:0-3350 GCA_964416955.1 uncultured Ruminococcus sp. | reverse complement strand
CGTTAATTATACTTTGACAAATCGTTGCATTTTAATAATTTATATCGTATAATTTCTACGAGATACGCAAGTAAAGGTACGTGAAGATACGGAAGGGAAAAGCTGCTTCTTTATCGGTCACAGAGAGGCCTCAAGTGAATTACTCCCCATACTGACGCAGATTGTTGAGAAACATATATCTGAGTATGGGGTAACGGAGTTTATTGTTGGCGGGTATGGTGGCTTTGATCACTTAGCTGCCAGAGCGGTTATTTCATTAAAGCAGCAATACCCGCAAATAACATTGTCCCTGCTGATCCCGTATCATCCGGCAGAGCGACCAATTGAAACGCCGCCCGGGTTTGACAACACCTATTACCCACCGGAGATGGAGAAAGTGCCTCGCAAGTTTGCCATCGTCCGGGCAAACCGGTATATGGTCGATCATGTGGATTACCTGATTGCGTATGCTTGGCATCCGGCCAGTAATGCACGCGATTTGGTTGAGTATGCAGAGAGAAGGACACACCAGGGGTTATTGACAGTTGAAAACATAGCAAAACATAGCAGTAAGTGTGGTGAGAGAGCAAGAAAATAAATAAAAGTCGCAAGAAGTTGAGAAAAACACGCTTGAAATTAGCCGTTATGTATTGACAATAGTGTTTCATGTCCTTATAATGAAAATATATCCATACATTTTGTGGCGAGAGGCATGATTGTTATGAGAATTAGTTATAGGAAATTGTGGATCAAACTAGCAGAGAAGGAGATCTCCCAGGTTGCACTCCGGAAGGATCTTAATATAGCGACCGGCACAATGACAAAGCTGCGCAAAAACGAAGAGGTTGCTCTGTCTGTTCTTCTCCGCATCTGTGAGTATTTGGATTGCAACATCGGCGATGTTTGTGATGCTATAAAAGTGGATGATGAATAAATAGCTTTAGGTGATATTAATGGACATCAATGCAATACAACAATATGCTTGTGATTTTCGAAATGCGTTAGAATTTGTGTCAGCTCGGGGTCAATACGGTTGGTTGAGGATGTTTGCGCATTTCCCTCGTGAGTGCTGTCGTTATTCGAGTGATTTGCTAGCAGAATACTTGATAGATAAGGGAATTGCGAGAGAACGTATTCAGCATGTGAATGGAGAAACAAAGAGAGAGGGCTATACGCATTGTTGGCTGCTAATCGATAACAGGTATTTTGTGGATATAACAGCAGATCAGTTTAATGGAAAAACTTATTTTGCGGCGTATACACCGATAGAAAAATGCTGTGTCGTAGAGCGTGATACTGATTTTTACGAACTTTTTGATAAGAGCAAAACGACATACACGTACAATGTGGGAATAGCGTCTTATGGCGGAGATATTCCTCATAAACTTCGGATTGTTTATGACGCGGCCATAAAACAAATCGAGTGTAGATTATAGAGGAGAAAATAGATGGATATTTACAACCTTGCTTTGGACGAGGCGATAATTCTTCAATCCAGTAATGTTACGCGTGATGGGTACGACGAAAGTGAGTTTGAGGATGAAGAATTACATGAAATTGCCCTCACTAATAAAAAGATTATTTATATAGTATCTGATGTTGATGACGAAGATGCAATTGAGGTTCCTTTGAGTGCAATCAAGGTTATCAACGGAAAGGTTCAAGCAAAAGAGATTCTCCACGAATTATACGGTCGTTGTTTACAGGTACAATTTAACCATGGTGTGGAATATTGGCGATTTGGCCGCAAAAGCAAAGCCTTGATACCACAATGGGCGGATGCGCTTAGTGCAGCGGTAACAGATATGTTGGTAACAGCTGCTGAAGAAAAAGATTCTAAAATCCCAGGTCACAAAACTGATGCGACAGTACCAGCGGGTAACAAATCAACTGTAGTACACTCAGGAATGTTTTGTAGTTCGTGTGGGACACCATTGAGTGATGGTGTTAACTTCTGCCATGAATGCGGCACAACGGTTAAACGGGAAACAGAAAAAATAACAGAACGGGAAACCGTATATGAAGGAAACATACATAAATGTCCCAATTGTGGAGAAGTGGTAAAATCCTTTGAAATCACTTGTCCTTCTTGTGGGTATGAATTCCGAGATAGTAATGCTTCAGCAAGTGTAAGTGTTTTCGCTGAAAAAATGGAGCAGCTTCAAAAAAATGGTCGTCGAGCGGATAAAGATAATATAATCAGCCATATTCGAACTTTCCCAATACCAAACACAAAAGAGGACTTATTTGAATTTGTAATTCTTGCGGGATCCAACATCCGAGAGGACCGTTATAGTGATGATTTGCCTAAATATCAGCAGGAAATCTCTGATGCTTGGAAATCAAAATTTGAGCAGGCATACCGGAAAGCAAAGATTTCATTTAAAGGTGACAAATCTTTTCGTGAAATAGAAAATCTCTACCGTGAAAAAATGGGTGAGCAAAAGCAAGCTAAACGAAGAAGTAGTCTGCTGATTGCGCTTCCTATTGTGGGCTTAATTCTTTTCAACATAATTGGATGGGGTGGGATGTTTCTTTCTGACCACATAAAGATTGAAAAAGAAACAGAAAGGCTGGAAGCAATCGTCGAAGAAGTTTACGCATATATTGAGCAAGAACAATATGTGTTAGCCCGTTCCAAGGTGTCAACATTAGTGTTTTCTGGATCCACCACGCAGGCTGGTGATCAAGCCGCTGCCAAGTGGGACATAACCCGTCAGCAATTGCTTGATATTATTGACCGTGCTGAATATGGTGCTGATTATATTCCAGAGGTTCGTGAAATTAGAATAGGTGTTGCTCAAGATGATTTAAAGGGCGACGATTACTTGGATGTAAAAAAGCAACTTGAGAATCGTGGGTTTACAAACATCAAAACAGAACCGGTTGCAGATTTAATAACCGGATGGTGGACAAGCGAAGGTTCTGTAGAAAGTGTTTCTATAGGCGGAGATACTGTGTTTTCAGATGATGCTACATATTCTTCTGATGTGGAAATCATTATTTATTATCACGCACTAAAGACTCACACTGAAAACGAATCTTCAGCCTCACCAGAAAAAGCTACCACAACGGCAGTAACCACGCAATCTACAATTTCGGAAGAATCCACCGCTCCCGCAATTATTGCAAGTATCGAAAAAGGATCGCAATATACATACGGTCATGATGAATGGAGCCTTTACTGTGCAACAGCAATTTCGGACACATTGATTAAAGTTGAAAAGTGGGGGAAAACACTATCTTCACAAAAAACATTCGATCTTGAATACGAAGTTGGCGCGATTAAGATTACTGATGCTGACTATGGTTTTTCGTGGTTAGATGATGCGCATACAGCTTTTGTTATTTTGCTTCAGGATCAGAAGGAT
>CAYQFW010000173.1:0-3355 GCA_964416955.1 uncultured Ruminococcus sp. | reverse complement strand
AATATCCGTAATGTTGACGTTCTTTTAATAGACGATATTCATTTTATTGCAGGCAAGGAACAAACACAGGAAGAATTTTTTAACACCTTTAACGCCCTTTACCAAAACAACAAACAAATTGTTGTAACTCTTGACCGTCCTCCAAGAGAAATTAAAACTCTTGATGACCGTATTCGTTCCCGACTTGAAGGCGGTTTATTTGCAGATATATCTCTTCCCGATTTTGAAACAAGAGTTGGTATTATAAACAAAAAAGCCGAACAATTTAAAATTTCACTTGAAGAAAACATTGTTTACTATATTGCAGAGCATATTAAATCCAACACACGTCAAATAGAAGGCGTTGTTAAAAAACTTCAGGCTTATATTTCAATTCAGGAAAGAACACCTTCCATTTCGGTTGTACAAACAATCGTCCGTGATATTATTACCGACGATACACCAGAACCTATAAAGATTGAAAACATTATAAGTGAAGTTGCTAAAACCTATAATGTTTCGGTTAGTGATATTCTTTCCAACCGCAGAACCGCTTCTTTAGCGCTTGCTCGTCAGGTTGCAATGTATATTTCACGTGAAATGACCGACCTTTCTTACAAACAAATAGGCGAATCTTTTGGAAAAGATCACACAACTGTTTTACACAATGTAAATAAGATTGAAATATTCTTGAAGGACAAGCCTTATCAAAAAGAATTAGTTGAAGATATTATTAAAAATCTTCGCGCCTCTAACCAAACAGTTTATTAACATATTAACCTTTATAAACTAAAAAGTTATAAACAAGCAAGTTGATAACTAAAAATTATTCAACTTATCAAAATGTTATTAAATTTTATATTAACCGCAGAAATTTGCTTAAATAAAGCTTTTAATACAGTTTTACACCTTTTCCACCTATTATATTATGACTGTTATTTTTAATTATTTTTAAGGAGATAAAAAATGATTTTTTCAGTTGAGAGAACAAAATTACTTGAAGCCGTACTTAAACTTCAAAGTGTTGTTGCTTCAAAAACTTCAATGCCTGTACTGGAAGGAATTCTTATTTCTGCTGAACAAGGAAAAATTACTCTTGTAGGCTATAATCTTGAAATGGGAATGAAAAAAGAAATATATGCTAAATGTGAAGAAGAAGGAGATATTGTAATAAACGCCCGTCTTCTTGCAGAAATTTTAAGAAAAATGAATGGCCTTCAGGTTGAAATTTCAGCTGATGACCGTTTAAACTGTAATTTAAAAAGCGGGGAAGCCACTTTTGATATTATGGGTATGGCTGCTACTGATTTTCCTGAAATTCCCACAGTAAATGAATCAAATTCTTTTTCTTTGCAAGCAAAAATTTTAAATGCTCTTAAAAAAGGAACTTCTTTTGCTGCAGCCCAAACAGAAGGAAGCAAACCAATTCTTACAGGTATAAACATTTCCCTTTTTGACGGTTTTATTCAGTTTGTAGCAATAGACGGTTACCGTCTTGCTATAAAAAAAGAAAAAATTAATATTGAAAAACAAATGGAATTTACAGTTACAAGCAAAGCTGTAAATGAAGCGGTAAAACTTATTGAAGATGAAAACGAAAATATTAACATAAACGTTGGAGAAAGATTGATAAGTTTTAATGTAAACGGATATAATTTTATTTCCCGTCTTTTAGAGGGTGATTTTGTTAATTATCAAAAAACCTTACCTCAGTCTTATAAACAAAAGGTTTGTGTTAATACAAGAGATTTGATAAATACAATCGAACGTGTATCACTTCTTATAAGCGAATCTTTTACAACTCCTGTCAGATGCTATTTTAACGAGCTTAATGTTGTATTTACCTGCGCTACTTCTCAAGGAAGAGCTACCGAAACCTTTAATACAAAATTAGAGGGTGAAAATTTTGAAATTGGACTTAACAATCATTATTTACTTGATGCACTAAAGGCTATTGAAGATGAAAATGTAAATATTCTCTTTAACGGTTCAAATGCAGGTGTGCTTATAACACCTGTAGATAATGAAAGTTTCAAATATATGATAATGCCGATGAGGTTGAAATAATGGAAGTTAATAAAATCTCGATAAAAGAAGATTTTATCCGTCTTGACAGTGCAATGAAACTTGCCGATATGGTTGTGACAGGCGGTCACGCTAAAATTGTTATTCAGGAAGGCGAAGTTAAAGTTAACGGTGAAGTTTGTACTATGAGAGGTAAAAAGCTTCACAAGGGAGATAAAATCGAATTTGAAGGTATTTTGGTTCAAATTGTATGATAGTTTTAAATTTGGAATGTAAAAATTTCCGTAATTTAGAAAAAATTAAAATTTCACCTTGTGAAAATATGAATGTTATTTGCGGTGAAAATGCTCAAGGAAAAACAAATTTAATTGAGTCTATCTGGCTTTTTACAGGTGCTAAAAGTTTTAGAAATTCTAAAGATAATGTATTTTTAAAATTCGGCGCAGAAAAATCGGTTTGCACTCTTGATTTTAAGAGCGAAGGAATAGAAAATAACGCAAAAATTGAAATTACCGACAAAAGAACCGCTTTTTTTAATGAAAATAAGTTAAAATCGGCGTCAAATTTAGCAGGAAAATTCAATGCAGTTGTTTTTTCTCCGCTTGATTTAAGTTTGATTTCTGGTGGACCGAGTGAAAGACGAAAATTTTTAGATTTAAGTATAGGTCAAATTTATCCTGTCTTTATAAATATTTTAAAAAGTTATGTAAGAGCAGTAACCCAAAGAAACAAGATTATTAAAGAATATAAATATGATTCAACAGTTTCGGTTATGCTTGATGTTTTTGAAGAAGAAATAGCAGTAAACGGCAGAAAAATAATTGAATTTCGCAAGAGATATGTTGAAATTATTAATGAATTTTTACCAACAATTTATAATGGTATTTCCGCAGGAAAAGAAATTTTGCAGACAGTATATATTTGTAAATCAGGTGAAAATCTTTTAGAAGAACTTAAAAATTCCCGAAAAGAAGATATGTTTTCGGGAGTAACTTCTGTTGGTCCGCACAGAGATGACCTTGAATTTAAAATTAACGGTCTTTCGGTAAAAAGTTTTGGTTCGCAAGGGCAAAAGCGCAGCGTGGCGCTTGCTTTAAAACTTGCTGAAGCAGAAGTTATAAAGAAAAAGACAGGCGAATGCCCTGTAATTCTTCTTGATGATGTTATGAGTGAACTTGATAAACAAAGGCAAAATTTTATACTTAATCATATTGAAGGAATGCAGTCGTTTTTAACCTGCTGTGATGAAATTAATATTTAAAATAATAAAGAAGGCAAAAATTTAAGAATAACAAACGGCGGTGTGCTTTAATTTATATAAATTTTGGCGGCGAATATGTGGTAGAATAAG
>CAYQFW010000172.1:0-3367 GCA_964416955.1 uncultured Ruminococcus sp. | reverse complement strand
ATGCTCCTTTGCCCAGCGGTTTATATGAAAGAGAGAATCCCCATCTTCAACAGGAGATTGCCACACCAGTTTGAGAACTGGTTCGCAATGACACAGAAAAAGTGCGGGCGGCTGACAGCCGCCCGCACTT
This sequence comes from uncultured Ruminococcus sp., assembly GCA_964416955.1. GTDB lineage: Bacteria > Bacillota > Clostridia > Oscillospirales > Acutalibacteraceae > UBA737. Next base: position 3,237 of record CAYQFW010000172.1, on the reverse strand, counting down.
AAACTTTTTCTTAGAACTTGATCTTCTTGATTTCTTCTGCGTAGTACTGGACCAGCTCAAACTTGGTACCGGGCATCAGCCGGTGGTCCGGGCAGGGGATGAAGCCACCCAGGGAAGCAAGGCGGGTCATGCGCTCAATTTCCGCGTCCACCGCTGCCTTATCCTTACGCAGCACAGTCTTGTCCATGCCACCTACACCACGCATTTCCTTGCCGTACTTGTTCCGGGCAGGCTCAAACTGGTCGCCCCAAACGCCCACCTCAATGGGGAACATGGTGTTTACGCCGCTTTCAAACCAAATGGGAAGCAGCTTGTCGGTAACGCCATCGCAGTCCAGGGAAATAATATCCAGGCCGTACTTATGGCACAGGTCATTTCTCTTTTTGTAGTGCTTTGCGCAGACTTCTTCAAAGATGGCAGGAGAGATCAGCGGACCGTTCCGGAAGCAGATATCCTCCCAGTAATGGGCGAAATCAAACTTCGCGCCGGTCTGAAGGATGGCCTCTGCGCACTGGTACTGCATCTCCGCATAGGCATCGATGATATCGGCAAAGAGTTCCTCGTCCTCATCGTACATCAGGTAGCTCATACCCACAACGGAAACCATGCTCCGGATGTCGCCCAGCACACTGCCCAGGTGCAGACCTACGGGAATATCCTGGGGCCGTGTTTCATTGAAGTTTTTGAAGTACTCCAGATCCACCCGGTCGGGAGAAAACTGCATCTTGGGAAGGTAGTATTTTTCAAAAGCATCCCGATCCTTCAGCAGGTAATCGTCCTCTGCGGGGATGGAGCAGACACCGGGTTTGACTCTTTCGATCAGACCCAGAGAATTCTGGATCCGGCGGGAACCGTCGGGCAGAACCGCAAGTTCCTTCACCTCAAACTCAGGATAGAGTTCCTTTTTGGCGCCCACGGTGGTATACCAGTTAAAGTCCCAGCCGATGAGCTTATCCAGCTCCCGCTCCTTCTCAGAGCCGTCCAGGTTGTTCTCTGCCAGTTCCTTGGGGATCTTTCCCTGTTCTGCCCACTCCACCAAAAGCTCCGGCCAGTAGCCAAAATGCACAGCGGGCATATGGTCCACATCCTGATAGTGCAGGATGTTCATAGCGCGTTCTCTGTTGGTCATAGGGATCCTCCTTTGTTTTTTGTTTTCATTATAGCATAAGGCGGGGCAAAGTAAATACGAAAAATCTGTTTTCTTCATGGGTGATCTTTTAAAATCGGGTCTTCCAGGTATGGCGATCTTATTGTATAATCTTTTTAAAGAATGACTTTGGACAGATTTGTGCAACAAATGACAGGAAAAAATGTGCCCTTTGGGCTATCGTAATAGCATCAAAAGGAAGGGAGGAGCATTATGGAATGGCTCAGCCGCATTCGCAAAACCATCGACCTGATCGAAAGCAACCTGAAAACGGAAATGCGTGTCAAGGACATCGCTGCAGCGGTGGGAGTATCTGTCTTTTTCCTGCAAAAAGGCTTTTCGGTCATGACCGGTTACTCCGTCAGTGAATACGCAAGAAACCGCAAACTGTATCAGGCTGCCCTGGAGCTGCAGTCTACCGACAGGCAAATCATCGACATTGCTTTGGATTATGGCTATGAAACACCGGAGAGCTTTACAAAAGCCTTCGCCCGTTTTCACGGCGCAACCCCCAGCCAAGTCCGCTCAGGTGCGCCCTTCCAGTGTTTCCTCCCCTTGAATATTACGATCTATATCTCGGGAGGTAATCAAATGCACGCAAAGGTTGTGACTGTATTCCCCTTCAAGGTCATTGGTTTTGCAAAGGAAATGTCTGCTGACGAAGCGGAGGCGCTGATCCCCAAATTTTGGAATGCCTTCTCTCAGAAATACGCAGATAGTGTTTATGTAGGTAACCCCCCTGCCAATCCCTTTGAGCAGGCGCTTGTGGATAACAACATCGGCGAATACGGCATCTGTATCGATGATCTGGAAAAAGGGACGGTCAACTATTTGATCGCAGGCAAATACACCGGCGGGGATGTGCCGGAGGGTATGCAGCTGTATGAAGTTCCCGGGGGCGACTATGCCGTGTTTGATTGCGTGGGTCCCATGCCCGATGCCCTGCAGAATATGAACCGGCGTGTGTATAACGAATGGCTGCCAGGAAATCCGGACTACGAACTCTGCGGTAACGCAAGCATCGAGTGGTATGATCCCATGTGTGAAAACCCGGATGATCCCAACTATCGCAGCGCCATTTGGCTACCGGTAAAGAAAAGAGAGGGGTAAATTATGGCTACTGTTCTTTTGATCGTCATTTATATTGCCTTTATTGGCTTAGGACTACCGGATTCTTTGTTTGGTACGGCATGGCCTGCTATTTACGCAGAGTTTTCCCTGCCCTTTTCCTTCGGCAGCGCCATCACTGTGGTGATGACCTGCGGCACCATTCTTTCCAGCATTTCAAGCGCCCGGCTCATCGCCCGGTTCGGCACTGGAAAAGTCACCGCCTGCAGTACTGCGTTGACTGTGCTGGCGCTGATCGGCTATTCCTTCAGCGGCAATTTCCTGACCATGTGCTTGCTGGCGATCCCACTTGGATTGGGAGCGGGGGCGGTGGATACGGGACTGAACAACTATGTGGCGCTGCACTATTCTTCTGTCCATATCAATCTGTTAAATTGCTTCTTTGGTGTGGGGATCTCCATCAGTCCCTATCTCATGTCTTTGGTGCTCAGTACCGATGCCGGCTGGCGGGGCGGTTACCGCTATGCCTTCTTCATTCAGCTGGCCATTGCCCTGACCCTGTTTTTGACCCTTCCTCTTTGGAAAAAGGTCAGGCATAAGACGGCGGCAGAGGAAATTCCCGTGAAGGTGTTGTCCCTGGGGGAACAGGCCCGCATTCCCGGCATCAAGACCATGTGGCTACTGTTTTTCATCAGCTGCGCCATTGAGTACACCGTGGGCACCTGGAGCAGTACGTATCTTGTGGAATACAAGGGTCTTACCCCGGATCAGGCAGCAGTGGGCGTGCTGTTTTACTACATCGGCATGACGGTGGGCAGGCTCCTTTCCGGCATTTTGGCTGTGAAACACAGCTGTTGGAAGATCATTCGCATCAGCCTGTCTGTTCTGGGCGTTGCGGTGCTCCTTCTGCTGTTTCCCATCCCCACTGCCGTGATCACCGCGGCCTTGTTCCTGGTGGGTATGGGCAACGGTCCCATGTTCCCCAATTTTGCCTATCTCACCCCCATCAACTTCGGAGAAAA
>CAYQFW010000171.1:0-3369 GCA_964416955.1 uncultured Ruminococcus sp. | reverse complement strand
TGATGGTCAAGCTCACCCGACAAATACGCCGTAACAACCTCACCCGTTACATTGATTTCTACTGACATTTTTTCACCTTCCAAATAAAAATAGGACAAACCTTTATTGTAGTATAAAGGTTTGTCCTTAAAAAATTTGTCGTATTAAGTTATGTTTTAAAAATTTTTTAATTTTTCTCTCATAGCCGACGCCAAATATAAAGAGCCGAATACAAAAACAACATCTTCGCCCTTTACCTTTTGCAAAGCATCGTCATAACTTTCGGCGGCTTGTGTAGGGCAGTATTTTTCCGCCACTTGTTTTAATTCGTCTGCTTTTAACGCTCTTGGGAAGTTTTTAACCTCCACCGCTACCGCTTTTTTGCAGTAAGGCAAAGTAAGTTTTAACACTTCTTCGCAGTCCTTGTCCTTGCACATACCTATAACAGCGATAATCTTGCCCTTGTAGTTTTCCATCATTTGCGACAAAACATACGCACCGTCAGGATTGTGCGCACCGTCAAGAACCACAAGCGGTTTTTGGGATATTACTTCCATACGTGCAGGAAACTGCGCCTTTTCGATACCGCGTTTTATTGTACCAATATTAACACCCAAAGACATCGCCGTTTCAACCGCTAAGAGCGAATTTTCAATCTGGTGAACACCCGAAAGCTTAAGTTTATATCTTTCACCGCGGTAAATATACTCGTTCCCGAAAATATCGCTATTTATAATTTCAAGCTTTTCTTTTTGTGGTATTATTGGGTTGTATTTTTTAATAATCCCAAGTGCCTCTTTTGGTTGGTTAAAGCTTGTAAAAACAGGAGAGTTTTTAATAATTCCGCATTTTTCACGGGTTATTTGTTCTATTGTATCACCAAGAATTGCGGTATGGTCAAGCCCTATTTTCGTAATAACGCTCGCTTTAACGTTTGTAAGCGAATTTGTGGCATCAAGTCTACCTCCAAGCCCTGTCTCAATAACCGCAATATCGCACTTTTGCTCGCTGAAATACAAAAATGCAACCGCCGTTATAAACTCAAACTCGGTAAGTTCTATTTTTGTATCAATCACCTTTTGCGAAAGTCTCACAAGGCGGGATTCGCTTATAAATTCACCGTTTATTTGAATTCTCTCACGAAAATCAATTATAAAAGGTGAAATGAAAAGTCCTGTCTTTTTACCGTTTTCGCAAAAAATACTGTGAAGCATAGCCGATGCCGAGCCTTTACCGTTTGTACCTGCTATATGCACACTTGGGAAATCATTTTGTGGATTTGAGAGTTTATCTAATACCAACTTAATTCTGTCGAGTGTCGGCGGTAATGAAAAATTACCCAAAGAATGAATGTAATTTAAAGTTTCGTTATAATTCATTTTACACCAAAATTTTACAAGAATTTTAAATTAACTTTTACACAATCTATTTACGGAAGCAAAACCGTGAAAAACGGTGCCTGTAACATACAGGGTACTGATGATGTGTTTTACTTCCAAAAAAGGTGCGATAAACAATATAGTAGTTATCGCACCTTTCAATTGGTAATTACATATTACATATTTTCGAGGTCTTTAATGCTGTCTAAAATAAGTGCTATTTTATCAAGCGCTTTTTGTAAGCCCTCTTTTTGCTTTTCAACAAGCTGAGCGGGTGCTTTCGCCAAGAAGCCTTCATTAGAAAGTTTCTTCTCGAAGAATACCTTATCTTCTTCGGCTTTCTTAAGGTCTTTCTGAAGCCGCTCAATTTCAGCAGTTACGTCAACAAGCTCCTTCATAGGCATATAAACTGTTGCATTATCGGTGATAACACGAACAGAACCTTCAGCCTCGAAACTATCGGCAGTTTCAACACTTGAAGCAAAGCCTAAACGGCAGATATATGCACTTCCGCTTTCGAAGGTTTTATTATCGTTTGAAACGATAAATACCTTTGCCTTTTTAGAAGGCGGAACGTTCATTTCAGCTCTTCTGTTACGGATAGCGCGGATAACCGCCATAATCTTTTCAAAATCGCTTTCTTCCGCCTTAAATTCGAGTTTAGTTGAGAACTTGGGCCAATCGGAAATCATAATGCTCTCGCCCGAGTGCGGCAACGCTTGCCATACTTCTTCGGTAATGAACGGCATAAAGGGATGCAAAAGTTTAAGGGTATTTGTAAATACATATACAAGAACACTTCTTGCGGTATCTTTAGCCTTACTATCTTCACCGTTTAAGCGAGACTTACAAATTTCAATATACCAGTCGCAGAAAATATCCCAAATAAAATCGTAAAGCTTTTGAACGGCAAGACCTAATTCGAACTTCTCGAGATTATCGGTAACTTCGGCTACCAAGGTATTGTACTTAGATAAAATCCACTTATCTTCAAGTGCCAAAGCCGACAAATCAAGCGGGATTTCGCTATCGTTTTCAAGATTCATCAAAATAAATCTCGCCGCGTTCCAAATCTTGTTGGCAAAGTTACGGCTGGCTTCCACACGTTCAGGGATATAACGCATATCGTTACCCGGACTGTTACCTGTAGCTAAAGAGAAACGAAGCGCATCTGCACCATAAGTATCGATAACTTCAAGCGGGTCAACGCCGTTGCCTAAAGATTTTGACATTTTTCTACCCTGCGAGTCGCGAACAAGACCGTGGATAAGAACAGTATCAAAAGGCACTTCGCCTGTTTGCTCTAAGCCTGAGAACATCATTCTCATTACCCAGAACGGAATAATATCATAACCTGTAACCAAGGTATTTGTGGGGTAATAGTGCTTAAAGTCTTCAGTTTCTTCGGGCCAACCCAAAGTTGAGAACGGCCACAAAGCAGATGAGAACCAAGTGTCGAGTGTGTCGGGGTCTTGAGTTATATTCTTACTACCGCAATGCTTGCAAGCGGTGGCTTCTGTCTTAGAAACAGTAATTTCGCCACAGTCAGCGCAGTACCAAGCGGGAATTCTGTGTCCCCACCAAAGCTGACGGGAAATACACCAGTCGCGGATATTCTCAAGCCAGTGGAAATAAACCTTTTCAAAACGCTGAGGAACAAACTTTGTGTCACCCTTTTTAACAGCGTCGATAGCAGGAGTAGCCAAAGGCTTCATTTTAACAAACCACTGTTTAGAAACGCGGGGTTCAACGGTTGAACTACAACGGTAGCAAGTACCAACATTGTGAGTATAATCTTCAATGCGAACAAGCGCACCCTCTGCCTCTAAGTCGGCAACGATAGCTTTTCTCGCCTCGTATCTGTCCATACCTGCATATTTAGGATAATCTTCGGTAATCTTGGCGTCATCGGTCATAACATTGATAACGGGAAGATTATGGCGAAGACCTACTTCGAAGTCGTGAGGGTCGTGAGCGGGAGTGATTTTAACAACACCTGTACCGAACTCAA
>CAYQFW010000170.1:0-3405 GCA_964416955.1 uncultured Ruminococcus sp. | reverse complement strand
CAACGACAGGAAGCTCCATAATATCATATTTTTCAAACTTATTTGCAACTTCTTCTTTATCTTCAAGGGTGTGGGCAGAGATAACATTCTCGTCCATAATATCTTCCAAAAGGCAGTCTTTTGGATTTAAGAGCAAGTCTTTAATTGTAACAATGCCAAGCAATTTACGGTGAACACCGATCACATAACAAGTACCGATAGTTTCACTCTGAAAACCAATTGAGCGAATACGGTCAATAGCATCGTCAACCGTCATTGTTTTTTTAAGGTCTATGAACTCGGTGGTCATAATACTGCCCGCACTGTCTTCAGGAAAAGCCAAAAGCTGATTTATCATTTTGCGCTTTTCGGCGGTAGTTTGCTTCAAAATACGCTTTGTAACATTAGCGGGCATTTCTTCCAAAATGTCAACAGTATCGTCCATAAAAAGCTCGTCAAAAACTTCTTTAAGTTCTGTATCACTCAACTTTTCAACCAAAAACTGTTGCATATCACTTTCCATATAACTGAAAAGTTCTGCCGCTAATTCTTTTGGCAAAATGCGAAAAACGATGGGTAAATCTTTTTCTTCTGCCTCTTCCAAAATCAGTGCAATATCTGCAGGGTTCATATCAATAAGGAGACTTCGCAGTTTTGTAAACTTCTTTTCTTCTATCAGTGCCAAAATTGTATTTTCCAAAACAACTCCTCCTTAATTTTAATAATAATTATCTCTGTTAGTATTAGTAACAGAGATATTGCATAACTTATTATAACCCAAAAGAGCGGTTTTGTCAATTTTAAACCGCTCTTTTGTAATTTAGTCAATAAATTTTTCTAAAAATACTTTTCCTAACTTTGCTTTATAATATCTTTTCTCAAATTCAATACACCTATCGTCATAAGAACCGATTTCCGCCTTGTCAAACGACTCAATCACCGAATGATTATTCACTATCTCATTAGCAGGTGTATTTGCAACGATAATTTCGATAATATTATCGGTTTTAAACATTTCACCGCTTATGATAGCCGTCATAGGTGTAATACCGAGTGTTGCCACTTGCTCGCCGTTAAGAATCACTCTTGCCGAAACGGTAGTATCGGTTAAAGTAATACGAAAACGGTCTGCAATTTTTTGGGTGGCGGGCAAAGAAAATTCGGTTCTATAGGTGATTTCACCCGAAAATGCGTCATCAACTTCTGAAAAATCAACTTTACTTACAGTAAGTCCTATGCGGGTTATGTTATAACGGTCAACATTCGTAACATTAAAGCCATCAATTTCAAGCGTATAATCGGTTTTAAGTGTAGCGGTAGGAATTTTACTGCCTGTAGCAAAAAACACCGCCATATCACCGCAAACAAGCTCAATTTCCGCCTTTTTGCAGTCATACACTTCCCCGCTTGCTACGTCAATTCTATAAAGCAGTTTGGAATTTATATTCAAAGTCTCACTAACAGTATCATATCCCTCGTTAAAGATAAAATACAAAGTGCCGTCATCAGTTTTACGCGCCATAACACGTAAATTTTGAGACTTTGTTTCAAGTATTGGTTCTCCCTTTGAGAGATAGGGCGAAATTTTAGCCTTTATTTCCTTGGAAATAAACCTACATTCAGGTAAAACAATGTGGCTGTAAACTGCATTTCCCATTTTAAGCCCGTCGGCTGTAGCATCTGCGGACATAATGGCGTAATCGTCTATAATATCAAATGGGATTTTTTCTTTTTCAAGTTCAAGACCTGCACAAGTATAAGCTTCTTCGGCTTTATTGGAAATTTCAGCATTTGCCCAATAATCAGCGCAAGGATTGTAAAGCGCCGTATTGCAAACGGGGGTTCCGAGCTTTAACAAATATGACAACCGCGCGTAATACTCGTTTATATGCTTTAGATTATAAAAACCGGGTTTTTCAGGTGAAAACACAGGGCGTTCAACAAGAGCCGAAAGACGCTCACAACTATTGGAAAGAAGCATAAGATTGAATATATTTATACCCCTTACTGCCTGATAATTAAGTACATATCGCATTTCGTCAGGTGTAATACCATCGCCGTAAACCGCCAAGCTTTCGCTAAGTGCTAAATTGCCACCGTTTTGATGCGCGGCAGACGATGCTAAACGAGGAAAGAAAGGTACACCTTCTTGGACGGGTTTAATATTTTTGTATGGATAACGAATTTGTTGCCAAATAACGTCAACACCAGGAATTTCAAACGCCGAAATACAGTGTAATTGGCTAAAATAAGCGTGGTATACACCGCCGCCAGCAATGTGGTCCATATCTAAATGACCAGCCATTTTAATATTATGTTCCTTGCACCATATAGAAATATTTTGACAAAAACTTTGATAAAAAAGTTCGCCCAAAAGCCGCGCATAATCAATACGCGCCCTACATTCGCTGTCGGTTACCGCTAAATCGCTATCAAGCAAAAACGGCAGATAATCAGTTAAATCATAACCGTATTTTTTATAAAAAATTTCAAACAAATTTTTAGGCACAGTATTTTTAAGAACAGGCGGTTCGTCTGTGAAAAAAGCAGTTAAATCAGTACCAAACTTATCTTCAAAATAGTTGTAATAAGCCTTATATGTATTTTCAATAAAGGTATCTACAACCGCTTTGTTTGTAGCATCAATACGGTTTGGGTGTTTTTCGGTACTCTTCTCACCGTAGTATTCGGTAACAGCAATATCACTCTCGGCAACAAAATTATCACTTAACCGATTTTTACCGTCAAACACAGCAAAAACATCATTTGGTTTAGAATAAGTCTGATTTTTCGAAACCGCAAAACTTCTCTTTTTAAGAGTTGTCTCCGCTGCTTCGGGATTTTGCCGCAAAGTATTACCGCAAGCCCCACCCGAAGGCCAACCGCCTTCATCATAGAGCCAAAGTTCCATACCGTAACTTTTAGACCTATTTAAAGCATATTCAACAAGATTAAAGAATTCTTCGGATAAATATTCCGGTTCTAAATATGTATTCATATAATTAGGTCGGAAGTTCTTCGGCATGGGCAAGATATAAAGACCAGTTATTCCAGCCTTTGAATACGCTTCTAAACGCTCGTCAATACCCTTTCGGGTGACAGGCATATTCCAAACCCAAGTATAAATAACGCTATGCTCTTTTTCGGGATTTTTGAATTTTTCTATTTCAAAACTCGGCATTTAATCACCTTAAAATTTTATTTATATACCAACAGAGCGAGGTTTTACCCTCGCTCAAATTATAAATATTAGTTACATTCAGCTTCAAGCGGACCTGCAAGCTCTTTAAGGAAGAATAAGCGACCGGGCAAAGTGGGAATGTAAGAAGATGTAATCCAAGGTGTAGTGCCGTGACGGAGAGTCATCCAAAGGGACATACCCTGCCACTGCATACCGCGGCCGAGAGTACCGTCAGCACCGCCGAT
>CAYQFW010000169.1:0-3408 GCA_964416955.1 uncultured Ruminococcus sp. | reverse complement strand
CGCGCAAGTATTATTATACCACTAATTTTGAATTTGTCAATAGAAAAAAGGTTGCCTTTTTAAAAAATTTAAGGCAACCCTTTATTTTTTAAAATTAGTCAGCAAATCCCGATTCAACTAATGCTACAAGACCATCGAGCGCTTCCTTTTCATCAGAACCGTCAACAATAATCTTGATTGTAGTACCGCCAACAATACCAAGGGACAGAACACCCAAAAGGCTCTTTGCATTAACCTTTCTTTCATCCTTTTCAACCCAGATTGAAGACTTAAATTCGTTAGCCTTCTGGATGAAAAAAGTAGCGGGACGAGCATGTAAACCTACTTGATTATGAATAACAACATCTTTAACGCACATTATAAAATCTCCTTATCGGTAAATGGGTTTTTTGTTTACAATGTTATTATACCACATTTAATGCGATAGTCAATTATTTGTGAAAAAGTTCTAATATTTATCCAACAAAACAAGGTTTAACCACCTTTGTTTTGTGCAATTTTATCACAAATTTAAAGCCATTCATCGAATTTTTTCAAAAGTTTTTTATCTTTTTCGTCCAAATCCTCGCGCTTTAGCATATCAGGGCGCTTTTCCATAGTTGCAAGCAGCGATTTACATCTGCGCCAACCGTCAATATTTTTATGATTTCCCGAAAGCAAAACCTCGGGCACTTCCCTGTCCATCCACACTGCAGGACGGGTGTACTGCGGGTACTCAAGAAGCCCATCAAAATGACTTTCTTCACTAAAACAAAGCTCGTCCGACAAAACGCCGGGAAGCATTCTGCATACCGCATCAGCCACCGCCAAAGCGGGCAACTCGCCACCTGTAAGTACAAAGTCACCAATAGAAATTTCCTCGTCTACTATCTCTTCTATAACACGCTCATCAATGCCCTCATAATGACCGCAAAGAAGCACCAATCGGTCTAATTTAGAAAGTTCCACAGCCTTTTGTTGATTAAACGTTTTACCTTTTGGTGACAAATAAACAAGATACGGTTTTTCTTCCTGCTCATTATAAAGACTTTTATAAGCGTTATAAATTGGCTCAGCTGCCATAACCATACCCATTCCGCCGCCATAAGGCGTATCGTCTACTTTATTATGTTTATTATTAGCATAATCACGAATATTGGTGCAAACAATCTCAACCTTGCCCGCCTTTTGCGCACGACCTATGATACTTTCGTTCATAACCGTTTTGCACATTTCGGGGAAAAGGGTTAAAATATCAATCCTCATCGTCAAAAATTCCTTTCAGTGGTCTTATCACAGCCGTTTCGCCATCTATGTCAACCGATACTAAAACATCGTCAATAGCGGGGATAAGATACTCCCTGCCATCTTTTTTAATATGCCAAACATCGTTAGCGCCTGTCTGCGAAACATCACTGATCTCACCCAAAACCGCATTTGTATCAGCATCATAAACAGTAATACCGATTAAATCAGTTATAAAATATCTGCCTTCAGGAAGTTTCACATCTTTACGGTCAATATAAAGCACCGTATTACGAAGAGTTTCAGCATGTTCGATTGTTTCAACACCCTTAAATGCCACCAATGAAATGTTACCGTGCGGTTGAACCTTTAAAACAGTAAGCTTGTCTCCACCCTTTTCATTTGTATATAAATATTTAAACTCTTTTAAAAAATCGGGACTATCCGCCCAAACCTGAACGCGTGTCATACCTTTAACACCGTGAGTTCCCACAATTTTTCCAACTTCAAGATATCTTCTCTTCATAATTACTCCTATGTAAATACCCCCAGCTTAGTGGGGGTATGCTTACATTAGTCTTAGTCGATTTCAACCGCAACCTGAACTCCTGCTTTATTAGCAGCAGCACGCATTACTGTACGGATAGCCTTGGCAATTCTGCCCTGTTTACCGATAACACGGCCAACATCATTCTGAGCTACCTGCAAATGAAAAACAATAACGCCTTCTTCGTTGGGTTCTTCTTCAACTACTTTTACTTCGCTGGGATTTTCAACAAGTCCCGAAGCGATAGAAACCAATAAATCTTTCATTTTTTTACCTCACAAAAGTTTGCTTTCAAATTAAAGAACACCGTTCTTCTTAAGTAAAGCTTTAACTGTATCGGTAGGTTGAGCACCGTTAGCGATCCATTTCTTAGCCTTTTCGCTGTCAATGTTTACTGCTGCGGGGTCCTTAGTGGGATCATAAGTACCGATTTCTTCGATAAAACGACCGTCACGGGGGAATCTCGAATCAGCAACAACTACACGGTAGAAAGGAGCACGCTTAGCACCCATACGACGAAGTCTGATTTTAACTGCCATTTACAACACCTCCAAAATTAAGTTATATTTTTAAAGATTTATATCTTAAAAACCAAATCCACCGGGCATATTCATACCGCCCATATTACCCATGTTGCGCATCATATTGCGCTTACCGCCTTTAGAGTTCATTTGCTTAAACATCTTTTTCATTTGCTCGTACTGTTTCATAAGTTTGTTTACTTCTTCAACAGTAACACCCGCGCCTGCGGCGATACGCTTGCGGCGTGAACCATTTAAAATATCGGGTTTTGCGCGTTCTTTCTTGGTCATTGAAGTGATAATCGCTTCAATTCTAAGTAGTGCGCGGTCATCAATATCGGCATCCCTTACCTGTTTTTCCATACCGGGAACCATTGAAAGAATACTCTTAATCGAACCCATTTTTTTAATCTGCCTGAACTGGTCAAGCAAATCGTTCATATCAAACTTGTTTTGAGCAAGTTTTTTAGCTGTTTCTTCGGCCTTTTTCTCATCGATTTCGGTTTCAACCCTTTCGATAAGAGACAACACGTCACCCATACCGAGAATTCTTGAAGCCATACGGTCGGGGTGGAACTCTTCCAACTGGTCAAGCTTTTCGCCCACACCTGTAAACATAATAGGCTTACCCGTAACCGCTTTTACCGAGAGCGCCGCACCGCCTCGGGTGTCACCGTCGAGTTTAGTGAGAATTACGCCGTCGATTTCGAGTATATCGTTAAAAGACTTCGCAATGTTAACCGCATCCTGACCGACCATTGAGTCAAGCACCAAAAGAATGTTATCAACTTCTACCGCTTGGGTGATGCGCTTAAGCTCATCCATAAGCTCGGTATCAATGTGAAGACGTCCCGCGGTATCCAAAATCACAAAATCGTGACCGTAATCCCTTGCGTGCGCTATCGCCTTTTTAGCGATAATTTCAGGCTTTTCAGTGCCCATTTCAAAAACGGGCGTTTCCACTGCCTTGCCCACAACCTTTAACTGTTCAATAGCGGCAGGACGGTAAATATCGCAAGCGACAAGCATTGGTCTGTGACCCTGTTTTTTAAGGTGCTTAGCCAATTTTGCTGAATGGGTTGTTTTACCCGAACCTTGAAGACCGCACATCATAAT
>CAYQFW010000168.1:1611-3433 GCA_964416955.1 uncultured Ruminococcus sp. | reverse complement strand
ATTTTATCTATCTTTTTAGAAACACCGCCGATATGAGCCGCGCGGGACAAACGAAGTTCCGCTTCGCTGTTTGCGCTTATAAGTCCCATAATACTTTCGGCTTTTGTAAGGTCGAGTTTTCCGTTTAAAAATGCGCGTTTAGTGAATTCACCAGGCTCCGCCATAAAAGCGCCGTTTTGCAAAATAAGGCGCAAAGCGGATTTGAGCATCAAGCGGCCGCCGTGGATAGAAATTTCCACCACGTCTTCGCCTGTATAACTTTTAGGTGAACGGAAAACGAGTGCCACACCGACATCTATAACCTTATCACCGTCTTTAACTTCGCCGTAAGCGGCGCTATATCCCGAAAGTTCACAAAGTTTCTTGCCCGAAAAGGCACAAAAGACCTTATCGGCAACCGATATTGCATCGTCACCCGATATTCTGATAACTCCAAGCGAACCTTCACCTAAGGGTGTTGCTATTGCGGCAATAGTGCGTTCACTCATTTTTTCACCACCTTTAAATTAAAATTTCACCTGAGAAACAACGCTTCGGGTCAACGAAGATTTCCAAATACCGTTTGTACCCTTATGAAGATTATTTTTTGTCTTAAAGGGCAAATCTTCGGGTTCTAATTCTTCAAGTCGGTCAATTTCACCGTTTAAGTATTTTTCAATACGTTTTTTACTGTCTTTAAGACGGAGAAGCTGACCGCCAATACGAAGTTGTTGAACATCGTAACCAAAAGGCTTGTTTGTCTTGTGCCATTGATATTCGAAGGCTTCGTTAAATTCTTCCAAAGCATCAATAGCGCATGGAATAATTTCTTCGCAAATATTTTCGAGTGTCGCCTTATCGCCTTCCTTGTAAGCCTTTTTAAGATTCACGGGAAGTTCTGCCAACTCGATTTGTCTTTGTTCTAATCCTATAATTTTCATAAAACTCCCTCTTTTCAGGATTTTTTGTGAAGATAATTGCTCATAGTATAAATATATAACATAAAGAGCATAAAAGTAAAGTCCTTTTATGCCCTTTTTTAGTAAAATATTGACTTTTTTAGTGTTTAACCCAAAACTTTTAAGATATACGCGGCAATTGTCTTTGTAAATTCAACCAACTTTTCACACTCAATAAATTCGTTAGGCTGATGAGAGCCACCCTCTTGTGTGAATCCTCTGCCTATTCCAAAACCAAACGCTCTATTGCTTCCGTACTTGGAAATAACCGATAAATCCGAAAGACAGGAACCGCAAACAACAGGCTCTTTACCGGTTGCTTCTCGTGAACTTTCAAGCATAATTTTAATATCCTCACTATCGGGTTCGCACCATACATAATGGAAGAAACGGGTTTGCATTTCAAATCCGTCACCGATTATACCAAGAGGTGCAAGTTTTTCGGCGATTTCCTTATGAAGTTCATCAAACTCAGCGAAAATTTCTTCTTTGGTCTTATCGGTATAGAACACGAAATAAACTTCGCCGTAGCCCAAATCCATACCGTTGTTTCCTGCTTTAACACCCATATAGCGCAATGAAGATTTCGGTATATCCGTTCCTTTATAAAAACGGTTGTTTTCAAGTTCTTCATATCGGTTTTTAGCGAATTTTTCCATACATTCCATTATTACCGGAATACCTTTAGCAGTCTGCGCCGCACTGTCGAGAGCACCGTCAATATGGAAGAAATATTTTACTTCTCCGCCACCCGAACCGCAATGCCAAAGCACATCCTCAGCGCAGTCCATACTGACAATACGCTTACACGGATACTTCATAACTGCCGCCATAGCGCCGTGTGAACCGCCGTATTCTTCGTCAGAATAAGCCGCAAACAAAAG
>CAYQFW010000168.1:0-1511 GCA_964416955.1 uncultured Ruminococcus sp. | reverse complement strand
TCTTCTTCATTTCCGTGAGTAGAAAAGTTTTCAGAATTTATTTTAATAAGATTTGAAAGAATCTCGAAAAGTTCTTCCTTTCTTTCGTTAATAAGACTGCAAATTTCTTTGATTTCCATAATTTATCTCCTTAACATATATTTTTCATTTTCAGTATGACTTTTTAAAATATATTTATCAAGCAAATTTTCGGTTGATTTCGGAAATAAACCGCAAATTTCCAATTATATTCTTTTGTCATTACGAGAAACGAAGTGACGAAGCAATCTCAGAAAATCAAAAACCAAGATTGCCACGCTTACGCTCGCAATGACTGTATATATTCACTTTATAATTATAAATCAAATACCAAACACCGAACAAATTAAAGGTATTGTTATAAGTGAAGCCACCGTAGATAACATTGAAAGCGCCGAGCCTGTTTCACAGTCTTCACCGACAAGTTCAGGGAAAATAACGGTATTAAGACCGCAAGGCAAACAATAAAACAGCACCGCAATTTTAACGAGCGTTGGTGAGCAAAATAAACTCATAACACCACCCAAAACAAGTGGAATAACGATTAGTCTTAAAACTAATGCGGGATAAATTTTCCACTTTTTAATAACCTTTTTCAAATCAAAGCCTGAAATAATAATACCTGTCATAAGCATACCCACGGGACCCATACAGTCACTCGCGCTACTTATTATATTGGAAAAGATTTGGGGTATAGGAATTTCAAGCAGACCGAAGATCATACTTATCACAATCGAAATAGTTGTAAAATTCAAAAGTCCCTTAATCGAAAAATCCTTCTTTGTAAGACGGGCAAAGCTTACGGTATGAGCATAAAACGATACAGGCACCGAAAAGGTCATAAAATCGAGAAGTAAAGCCTGTCCGCCTATGCTTTCCGCCAAGGGATAACCCACATATCCAAAGTTTGGTGTAGCAAGTGAGTATTCGTACACTGCGCGATTATATTTTGACTTTGAAAACAGCTTTGCAACAAAATGTGCAATCAAATTAAGTACCGCCAAAACCACTACCGAGCAAATCACAATTTTATAATTTTTAAATATGTAATCTTTGTTGAAATTGAGAGCAAAGGTTTTAAAAGCGTTGGCAGGTAAGAAAACATATACCGAAATCTGAGATAAAATATCAGCATGTGATGAATTTACAATCTTCAATTTCGATATGATAAAACCTATCGCCACAAAAGACAAAAGCAAAAATACCTGTGAAAACACAACCATAAAATGTCCTCTTTTCGTAAAAAAATCACCTAGATATTACTATATAACAAATAACAAGCAAAGTATAGTCTTTTTGTGCTCTTTTTTTGTAAAATTGTGCTTTTTTAACTTATAACTTGAATTATTTAAAGTAAAATTGTCTCATTCTTAAGGGAAACCATTCAGATGAAATTGATATGAAAAAAGAGATGTGACCATAAGTCACATCTCTTTGCGTTGGCATCTACCTATTTTCCCGGGCAGCTTCCCGCCAAGTATCTTCGGCGCAAG
>CAYQFW010000167.1:0-3443 GCA_964416955.1 uncultured Ruminococcus sp. | reverse complement strand
GTTCAACGCGGTTAACTTTAATACCCCATTTATCCGTTGCTTCGTCCAAAATTGTGGTCATTTTACCATTGATTGTATCACGCGAAGTTAAAGTACCGTCAAGTTCCATTTCGCCGACAATATTACGCAAAGTTGTAGCAGTAAGATTAGCCAAAGCGTTTATCGGGTTTACAACACCGTATGTATAAAGTTTAGAATCATAGATATTATAATATACAACGGTATCAATTTGCATTGTTACATTATCTTTGGTAATAACAGGTTGCGGTGCAGAATCAAGCACTTGTTCTTTTAAAGTGACTTTTTTAGAAATTTTTTCAAAAAACGGAATTTTAATATGCAGTCCTGCGGACCAGGTAGTTTTATACTTACCCAAAAATTCAATAACATACTCTGTTGCCTGCGGGACAATTCTGATACAAGGAACAAGTATTACCAAAAGTAAGATTATTAGAATAAACAGCCACATAAATTACTTCTCTCCTAATAAAGCAGTTTTAAGTTTGTTGTTTTTTGAAAAGAACGGGATGAAAGTTTTGAATGAATTAAGGAAATGCGGATTAACCGAAAGCATTTCTTCAATTGCCGCAGTAACCTTTTCGTTATTATATGCCGCGGCGACAAGAATAGCCACAACAGCATTAACGGTATCCCTATCCCCTTTGTTATAAGCAGTTCCTGCCACATCATAGAACTTCTTAATTTGTTTTTTTGTGCCTTCTTCAAAAAGACGGACAAGACGCGGAACCAAATGTTCACCAAAGAAGTTAAGATAAAGGAAATTGCCATAAACCGAAATATGATTTTTATATTCATCTTTCAACGCGGGAAAAACATCAAGAATTTTTTTGGCAAGAGCCGAAATATTGTAGCTGCCGTCTTTTGAAGCGGTCGGAAGTTCCACAATACCGTTAACTGTCCTTTTATGTTTTATGCCGAATTCTTTGCGCAACGAAGAAGCAAAATCCATACCGACAGAAGATGCGTCGCGGGCATTTTGGGTATCGTCGAAAAGCCAAGCGTTAATTTCACGGTAATCGCCGACATTTCCTTCCTCAATATCTGCAACAGATAAAGTATACATTTGCCTTTCATCTTCATATTTTATGACGATAGATTTAGTGTCGTTTAAAAAAATACCGTCTTTTTCGGTAATACCATTTTCTTCAAAGAAAGGTTTTAATTCGTTTAAAACATTGTCAAAATACTTGTTATCCAATTAAAATTCACATCCAATTATAATATTTATTTTATTATACAATAAAATAATCAATTTGTCACCAAAAATTTATTGTAAATTTTAATATTTTCAAGTATAATGTTTTTATAAACTTTTGGAGCATAGAATTTATGAATCTTTCAGACATTAAAACAATCGAACAAGTTTTGAAAAAACACGGTTTTTCTTTTAAGAAATCCTTAGGTCAAAACTTTCTTACCGACAGTTCGGTTTGTCCTAAAATGGCACAAGCTGCCTGCAACGAAACATACGGTGTTTTGGAAATCGGACCGGGCATCGGCGTACTTACAAAAGAAGTTTCAAAAATTGCAAAACGTGTTGTTGCTATTGAACTTGACCAACGCTTAAAAGAAATTTTACCTGAGACACTCGCCGATTGTGACAATGTAAATGTGATTTTCGGTGATGCGATGAAACTTGATTTGCAAAAAATTATAAGCGAAAATTTCGCCGATTGTGATAAAGTATGTGTTTGCGCCAATCTTCCCTATTACATAACTTCTCCGATAATTATGATGCTTCTCGAAAGCAAACTTCCAATTGATAATATAACCGTTATGGTTCAAAAAGAAGCCGCAGAACGCCTTTGCGCCAATGTTGGAAGCCGCGAGGCAGGTGCTGTTACCGTTGCGGTTGATTATTATTCGAAAGCGGAAATACTCTTTCCTGTCGGCCGCGAAAGTTTTATGCCGCCGCCAAACGTAGATTCTGCGGTTATAAAACTTAATATTCGTGAAAACCCACCCGTTAATGTGATTGATGAAAAGAAATTTTTTGCTTTTGTGAAAGCCAGCTTTGCACAAAGAAGAAAAACACTTGTTAATACAGTTTCCAACACCACAAATTATACCAAAGATGTCCTTAGAACCGCACTTTTGGAACTGGGTTTAAGCGAAACTGTTAGAGCGGAGCAATTAACAATACAACAATTAGCAGAGCTTTCAAATAAATTATAATGAAAAGATAAATTAATAGCGCCTTGTAGATTTCTTTGCAAGGCGCTTTAAATATGTGAAATTTTTCAAATTTAAATTTTTACAATGTCAGATTTTGCAAAAGAATAAATCACCTTTTCTTTTACCTTTCTGCCAAAAATTTTCTCACAGGCTTTTGCATAAACTGAAAGCTGTTCGCCGTAAGCTTCTGCTAAATCGCGTATATCCTCTACCCTGTCGGTCTTAAAATCAAGAATTACAAGACCGTCATCTTCTGCAAAACACACATCAACAGCACCCTGTACAATGATTTTTTCATCTGCAAAAGATTCATCAAGACTTTGGTCAACTTCGTTTGCGGGAAGTTCGGTCATAAAACGCATTTCCCTTTCAACATGCGAAGACTTTTTGATACGGGAAAAAATATCACTTGAAAAAAATGCCTCCAAACCGGCAAAATTCAACGAATCACGCTCGTCTTCGCTTATAAACTGCCATTCATAAAGGCGTTCGATTTCTTCTTCAATGCAATCAGATTTATTAAAATCGAAAAATTCCATTACCTTGTGCATGGCAGTACCTTTGCCTGTTGCAGAAATGCCGCCTTTACTCATAAAAGAAGGTGTGGCAGTGAAAGCGTATTTTTCGCTTTCTGCCTTATTGGCAAGCGCAGATACCGACAATTTAGATTGAATATTTACTAATTTTTCAAAGGGATATTCATAAGAAAAATTGGATTTTATATGTTCTGCAACATCACGGTCTGCAGAAATTTCAACTTTTTCTTCAAATGTTGAAATTTTGTTTAATTCTGCACCGTCAATAAGATTGATTTTAATATTTGATTGACAATCAATAGGTAAAATGCCATCACAAGTTTCTCTGAAAACCTTACCGTCGGGATGTAAAAGCAAAGCAGTCATAAGCCAATCAGCATAAGATTTCGTGCGTGAAAAAAGGCTGTAATCAATCTTATTTTGTGAAGAAATAACAAGATTTTTATAACCCAAAATCGCTTTGTCAAAATTGGAAAATGAAGCGATAAAATGCAGTTTGTCCTGAGCGCGAGTCATAGCAACATATAAAAGCCGCAATTCTTCTTCCAATGCTGATTTTTTTATGTCATCAAGTATTACTTCTCTCGCTATGGTTGTATATTTTTGTTTGTCATCTTCGTCATAATATTTAAAGCCCAAACCGTGCTTGACTGAAAAAGCGGCAGAAAAACGGGATTCCATATCATTGAATTTTGAGTTGCAGGAAGCAAC
>CAYQFW010000166.1:0-3445 GCA_964416955.1 uncultured Ruminococcus sp. | reverse complement strand
GGGTCGCTTTTGTTTGCTCGCACTTGTGATAGTATTGACATTCCCCCTAAATCCCCCTTTGACAAAGGGGGACTTTGGTCGCATATGCTCCATTGGCGAGAACGTTTTGGGTTCTGCAGGTCGTGTAGAGTAAGCTAAGGCTTTACGATAATTTTGAGCGACTCCCTTTTAAATGGGGTCGCTTTTTATGAGGTGCAAGCACAAATAAAAAAGATGGAGTCCAAAATCTTTAGACTCCATCTTTTAGTATAACAAGAGCTAAATCTGCCCTTCTTTTACTTTATTTATGTTTTTCCAACATAACCCAAGGCATATATTTCTTTGCAAACTCCATTACCTCAACGGCCTTATCGCAACACAAAGCATCAGCACCTAAAGCTACGCCAAGCTGGAAATCCTCAATACCACCACCCGGCCACAAAGAGACAATAAGACCAGCCTTCTTAGCCTTCTGTACCATTGCGCGACTTGTTCCGTTCATATTACAAGCCAAACGCTTAGAACCGAGCTCCAACGCCTGCTTGATATTGTCGTCACTGATTGGCTTACCGATGATAAACATGATATCGGCTTCGGGATGCAACTCCTTCATGGTACGCAATGCGCGCTTATCAAACGAAGTGAAGAGATATGTAGAATTAGCTGGTTTGTCGGCCATCGCCATCTTATATAGTTTGTCGCAATATACCTTCAACTGCTCCTCGCTATACTCTGTCGATTTCATCTCAAACTCCACATACAAGCCATCACGCTTTGAAAGCCACTTGCACAACTCATCCAAAAAGAGAACAGGATTACCCTTTAGACTCTTTACCTTCTTCAACTCCTTGCGAGTCGACTGCTCGATAATCATATCCACTCCTGCTGTACGCTTGAGTGATTTATCGTGATTAATCACCAACTCTCCATCCTTAGTCATACGGACATCGGTCTCATAGCCACGAATACCCTTCTCGTAAGTAGCCTGAAAAGCCGAAAGTGTGTTCTCATCAAATTCATAGCGACTGCCACGATGTGCAAAATGTTGTACTTGAACTGCCTGCTGAGCCACAGCTACGGCACACGTCATTAACGCAAACGCCAAACATACAATGTGTTTCATAGTTTATTTCAAATTTTGGTTTAATCTACGATGTGTTTATTCACAAAAGCGGACCCGCAAGTCCGCCTTTGTAAAGATCTGTGATACTGAATTATACTGTCATGATATCTTTCTCCTTAGCAGCCATCAGGTCATCGAGCTTCTTTGAGAACTTCTCCACAAGTTTCTGAGCCTGTGTCTCGCCATCCTTAGCCTCATCCTCAGGCATACCCTCCTTCTGAGCCTTCTTGAACGCTTCCACCGCATCGCGGCGTGCATTACGCAAACTGATACGAGCATTCTCACCCGCACCCTTCACCTGCTTAACAAGCTCCTTACGGCGCTCCTCAGTGAGTGGTGGAATAGTCAGACGAATCTGCTCGCCATTATTAGATGGAGTCAAGCCGATATTCGAGTCGATGATAGCCTTCTCGATAGGACGAATCATATTCTTATCCCAAGGCTGGATCAAAATTGTACGTGCATCAGGCACTGTCACACTCGCAACACCCGAAACAGGAGTCTGCGAACCATAGTAATCGACAAATACGCTATTCAACACGTTGGTCGAAGCCTTGCCTGCACGAATGTTGAGCAACTCCTCCTCAAGATGGTCTACCGTACGCTGCATACGGTTGGTTGCCTCATTGATAATAGTCTTTGTATCCATAGTAGTTTTATTAATATTTCATTTCACTAATGACAAAATCACAAAAAAACACCACTAAAGTGCCTTATTGATCACCTCGATCATCTCCTTGAACTCCTCTGGTGTGAAGCCCACCGAAGTGTAGATCACCTTGCCGTCCTTACCAACGACAAAGTTGCGAGGGATATAGTTCGAAGCATACTTCTTATATATTGTCTGCTGAGGATCCAAGCCCATAGGGAATGTGTAGTGCATCTTCTTACGGAAAGCCTCAACGGTAGCCTTCTTCTCACCACGAGAGATAGGCAAAAATACGAATGGCTTACCCTTAAAACGCTCGATGAGTTCCTTCTCGACATGAGTCAACTCCTCGCGGCATGGAGGGCACCATGTAGCCCAAAAATTCACAACAACGACTTTGCCTTTGAGTTTCGACAGAGTAACCTGTGAACCATCAACCATCTCGACAGTGAAGTCAGGAGCTTTATCGCCCTTATGGATCAAAGTTGTTGCTGCGATATCGTCACTCTTCTCCTTATTCTGTGCTGACGATGACTCTGGCATAGCCACAAGCATCATCATGGCAATCAAGAGCGAATATGCCATACGGCCAAAAAATTTAGTTTTCATAATTTTCTCTTTTTTAGTATATACTTGCAAGGGTATTCCAACTTTCATGCCCACAATTAAACGGACATCAAGTGCCCTACACCCTACTTTTTTAACAATTCGATCAGCAGTTACTCGCGGCAAACCAGAGTTCCGATAGGCTCGCCATCCAAAACTCGCTTCAAGTTGCCCTCAGTATCCATATCGAAGACGATAATATCAAGGCCGTTCTCCTTACAGAGAGTGAAGGCTGTCATATCCATCACCTTCAAATCGCGGTTATAGACCTCATCGAATGTAATCTTATCGAATTTAACTGCCGTAGGGTCTTTCTCAGGATCGGCTGTATACACGCCATCGACACGAGTACCCTTGAACATCACCTCAGCCTCGATCTCAATACCACGCAATGCCGATGCTGTGTCGGTAGAGAAGTAAGGATTAGATGTTCCGCCACCGATGATCACCACATAACCAGCCTCAAGGTATTCGATAGCCTTAGCCTTAGAGTAATACTCTCCGATAGGCTCCATACGGATCGAGGTCAAGACCTTAGCCTTCACGCCGTTATCCTCCAAAGCCGACTGCAAAGCAAGCGAGTTGATGATGGTAGCCAACATACCCATCTGATCACCCTTCACACGATCAAAACCCTTCTTCGCACCCTGCAAACCTCGGAAGATGTTACCGCCACCGATCACGATACCGATCTGCACACCACTCTCGGCCACAGCCTTAATCTGCTCGGCATAACTCTGCAATACATCAGTCGAAAGACCATATTTCTGTGCGCCCTGCAACGACTCGCCACTGAGCTTGAGGAGAATTCTACTGTACTTCATAATTCATTAAGGTTAATTTATATGCGAAGATAAGAAAAAAATCTTGTTTCACACAAAGCTATCGGCGATTTGATCAATCTTTTAGTGGATGAATGGGTATAAATACTTATTTTTTTACTACTTGGAGTTCAAAACTGTGCTATAAAATGCTACTCTCCATATTTTTTCGTATATTTGCATGGTGTAAAAGTGAACATAACTCAAATAAAATATTATGGTTGATATTTTCGAAAGATTAGAGAAGAATACCGGTGGCCCGATTGG
>CAYQFW010000165.1:0-3474 GCA_964416955.1 uncultured Ruminococcus sp. | reverse complement strand
TAGCTGTTTTTTGATGATTTGACGGTTTTTTTAAGAAAAAATATTGAAAAAAGGAATCGATAGTGTTATATTTCTCACGAAGAGATAGCGGCTATTGACGGTTTACAAGAGGAAATAGATTATTTATTCGACCGCATAAACTGTGAATTTACCGATAAAAAACCATATTACGCTTCCATAGCATTTGCGTATGCTTAAATGGTAATTTCATAACCAATATAATTATAAACGAACGGACAGAAGAATTTCTTCTGTCCGTTTTGCAATTTTTTGTGTTGTTTTTGGGGTATTATTTGTCTAAAAACTCAATTGTTAGTCAACACAGGAGAATCGTCACCTTGTGTTCTATTGTAAGTGATATACCTGTTTTAAGATTTTAGAATAGTGGTGGCGGGTCGAGTTCGGGGTTCAAGAGATTTATTCTCTCGTTTGTCATACGTGCATAGAACATACAGTCGAGAACGGGTTGTATAATGTCTTCTTTCTCAAATGCCACTTGTTGTGACTGTTTCTTTAATTCTTCAGCCTTTTCATAATCGGCATCAATTCTTGCGATAATTGATTGACCCAAAAGTGAATAAATTTCTCTGTGAACGCTTAAATACTTCCATGAGTCTCTCTGACATGGGTCTTCAACATTGAGGTGATCCTCGATGTAATCCTTCATATCGTTCATAGCTTTAACCGATGCTTCGAGTCCTGCTTTAAATTCAGGTGCGTTAAGCGGTTTTTGGTCGCGGATAACTGCGATATCAAAGCTCTTTGAAAGGAGAGCAAAATAATCACAAAGGGTATCAACTGCATCTTCGCCAAAGGTTGCGGCATAAAGGTCTCTGCGCATTTTTTCAAAGTCGATACTGTGTTTCCAAAGTGACTTACCGATAGAAGTCATAGCGATAGAAGAGGGGAAAGCATTGCGCTGTAGCTGACAGCTGATAAAGCCGTCAAGGGTTAAATTGTCGAAGTTCTTCATATCTTCGTGGGCTATACGTGCAATTGCTTCACCGCCTGCATCAAAAATATGGTCCCACATAAGATGGTAGTCAAAGTCGATAGCGTCACCCTTATAATGCTTTCTCCATTCGTGCAAATATGCAAGGTTATCATCAACTGTAACCGGCAAAACAAAGCCGTTGTGCTTGTATTCGGGAATGGTTTTAACATTGAAGGCGTTGGGGAAAGATTCGCCGTATGTACGGGAAATGGGGGCAAACATCATCATCATATTATCAGGATGCTTAATTTCGGTTGCGGTGGGATGAGCGCGGTTTGTACCGATACTAAATACAATTTGTGTTTTAAGTCCTTTTTCAACAAGCCTATCGGTGATAGAGTTTACCATATTGATATAGTGTGCTGAATAGCGGTCAACTTTCATACATTCGTCACATTCACAGCAGTTGTTGTACCAGTCGCCGAGCCAATAGTGGATAACGTCAACATCGGGGTTTTCTTCGGCATATTTCAGCACTTGATTAACAAGTTTTTCGTGAACCATTGGGTTAGAATAGCATAACTGTGTCTGTAAAGGACGGTTGTTCCAACATTTGCGTTCGCCGTTTACCTGTGCGCAAATATCGTGGAATTCCTGCGGAATGTCTTCATATTTATATTTGTGCCAACCGTCGTCGGGAAGACCGAAAGCGGTGCAGTTCCAACCGTGACCCATTCTATGAAGCAAAAGACCGCGCTTTTTAATTTCTTTGCTCATAAGCGCAACATATTCTTCAGATTTTTCAACAGTATGAACTTCGGGTTCTTTAACTGTGCTATATTGATGTTCATACCATCTTTGGAAAAATTCGTGGCCCTTGCTGAACTGAATATAATAACCGTTAAAGCCAACCTTTGGTATCCATTCAATCATATCAAGAGCGTTTTCAATAGAGATAGCGCCTTCGATACACATAATACGATGGCGTTTGTCTGCGGCCTCTTTGATTTCGATATCTTTTGTATTGGCGGTTTTGGGATAATGTGTACCGTTAGGACCCGGTCTTACCCAAGTGATGCCCCATTCTTCTAAAAGGCGGTATACACCTAAAAGAACACTACGTTCGTTAGAGCCTGCAACGTAACCCTTTTTGTCTTTGACCAAAATGCAGTAAGCATCGTCGCGGTAGGGGTCTTTAAGTTCCATTTCTACGCCGAATTCTGCAAAAAGACCTAATGAAATTTCGGCTTTAACGCCTAATTTTTCAAGGTATTTGTCGAGTTCTTCACGCGCAAAAGCGATAACTTGATTATTCATAAATTTACCTCCATATATTTATTAAATATATTGTTATCTGTATTATAACATTGTGTTTGTGCTTTGTTCAACAACAAATTTGGTTATTTATAGTAAATTTGTGGTGTATTTTCGTTAATTTCCGATAGTATTCGCCATTTTATTGACAAAATCAAGTTTTTATGTATAATAAATTTGAGAATGAGATTTTGGGAGTGCATTTTATGAAAAGTAAATTTGAACTGCATCCGGCACTTATGAATAATAATTATCCTCTTAAAATTAAAATTCAGCAGCAATCAACAAATGGCTATATTCATTGGCATGAGAATCTTGAAATGCTATATTTCTTGAGCGGAGAATGTAATGTTATTAACGGAAATGAAGAACTTTTTGTCAAAACGGGCGAAATGGTTGTTTTCAATTCCGAGGCGGTACACTATGTAAAAGCTCAAAACAACCCTTGCGAATATATTATTGTTCAGCTTGATACGACCTATTTCGAGGCTATGGGATTCAATATTACCGATTTGAATATCAAAAAAATTATCAAAGATGATGAAATAGGTGAAATTTTTAAAAAAGCCCTATTTGAGCAAGAAAATAAATTACCTTACTATCATGAAAGTGTTAAGGCAATGATGCAACAAGTTTTGGTGATAATTTTTAGAAAATATTTGGTTGAAGATTCGCGAAACGGTGAGCTTTCTAATAAACTAAAACTTATAAAAAAGGTTGTAAAATATATCAAGCGCCATTATGACGAAGAATTGACGGTAGAAAAAATCAGCGATTATTGCGGATATTCGCGTTTTTATGTTTCAAAAACCTTTAAAGAAATTACGGGATATACAGTAATTTGGTACATAAATGCTGCGCGAATTGAAAAGGCAAAATCCCTGCTTCGCAACGGTAATTTCAGTATGAGCGAAATTGCTTCGCAATGCGGTTTTGTTAATCAGTCATATTTTGGCAAGGTTTTCAAAAGGCTTGAAAATATTTCTCCACACGAGTATAAGGCTAAAAAAGGGTATTAAAAAGGAAGATGCATGTAAAATGCATCTTCCTATTTTAATATCAAATATTACATAGCTTCCGCATTGCCGATAAGTGCAGGTGCGCCAATGTCGGGATTTGCGACACGGATTCTGCCTTCTACCATACGCTTATACATCATGCAGTCGAAAACGGGTTGTAAGAAATCTTCGTTTTCGAAGGAGAAACGGATTGATTCGTCACGAAGG
>CAYQFW010000164.1:0-3497 GCA_964416955.1 uncultured Ruminococcus sp. | reverse complement strand
CTTTATAACTGTAAAATAAAATAATTATAGCAAGCATACCGACGATAAGTGAAATCACAACGCTTGAAATATAATTTTTTACTTCTTTTTTTACAAAGATATATTCCAAAAATGAAAAAATCAGGGTGGGGAAAAAGAGAAGTTTCAGATGTTCCCAAGTGCTTTCATTTATCGGAAAGAAGTAACCTACAATATGATTATTTCCTGACCATTCGTATACAAAGTGACTAATCGCTCCCAAAACGCCTATAAATACAAATGCAATAAGATTATATTTGAATTTCATATTATCACCAAAGTTATTATATGACAAATTTTTCGCTTTTATAATCGTCTTTAGAACACAAATTTACTAATATTAGCCAATAAATTCACTTGAAGTTTTAAGAAGTGAATATTACAATAAATATATAAATTTTGTTGAGGGGTGCATTATGGATAAAAAAGTTTTGGATTTTGCCCGCGAAGAACTTGAAAAATATCTTGAAATACTCGGTATTAGTGCTGATATCAAGTTAGGTTTATTTGAAGACTTAAACGATTATGTTGAAGTTGAAGACCCCATGCGCGATGATGCCTATATTATTGAAGTTAAAAATAAAAAAGGTTATATCGCAGGTAGCAACGAGCGTAGTGTTCTTTTTGGTATCTACCGCTTGTTTGAAGAATGGGGCGTTACGTGGGTAAGACCCGGTCCTAACGGGACATATTATCCCAAAGTTTGCAAAGCACAGGATGTTTCTGTTCGCGAAGCCGCTTCTAAGCGCAACCGTATTATGTGTATCGAAGGCGCTGTTTCTATTGAAAACGTTCTCGATATGATCGATTGGATGACAAAGGTTGGTTTTAACGGCTATTATATTCAGTTTACAAACGCTTATGTTTTCTTTGACCGTTGGTATTCGCACATGAAGAGTACCGTAAAGCAGGGAGTTCAGATATCACAGGAACAGGCAACCGAGTATGTTGAAATTATGACTCGCGAAATCAAGAAACGCGGTTTGTTATTACATAGAATGGGACACGGTTGGCATTGCAGAGCCTTTGGTGTGTCAGATGCAGGTTGGTATCAATATGACGAAAAAGATATTCCAAAATCGTTCTTGGAAATTTGCGCTATGGTTGATAGTGAACGCAAGTGTTGGAATAACCGTCCTTTACAGACACAGCTTTGCTATTCTAACCCATTGGTTATTGAGAAAATGACCGATGAAATCGTAAAATATGCAAAAGAACACCCCGAAACCGATGCTATTTATTTTTGGTTGGGCGACGGCGGCGCTTTTTGTGAATGTGATGAATGCAGAAAGCTTTCTGTAACAGATAATTATATCAATATGGTTGATGTTGTTACACGTAAACTACATGCGGAAAATATTAAAAGTCAGGTAATTTTTAGTGGTGTTGCGCGCGGTGTGCCTGAAAAGAAATGGATTGAGCACAGCGAAAATGCAATGTTAATGTTCGCGCCTATAAATCGTACTATGGCTTATACTTTCCCCGAAAATTACGATTATGATACAACCTTGCCAAAGCTTGACCGCAAAAAGAGAGAACAACCGAAAACTTCGGCAGAATATTTTTCTTTCCTTTATCATTGGAAAAAGACATATAAAGGCGAAGTTATCGACTTTGACTACCATCTTATGTGGGACTTTATGCTTGACGCGGGCGGCGAAGATATCGCAAGAGTAGCTCATACCGATATCAAAAACTGCGATAATTTAGGCGTAAACGGCTATATCAGCTGTCAGTTACAGCGCAACGCTTTTCCGTCTTCTATTGGTATGACTTCTATTGCAAAGACTTTGTGGGATAGCAATACTGATTTTGAAGATATGCGTAGAAAACTCTACGCCGCAACATTCGGTGAAGATGCAGTTGACGCTTTATGTGAGTATTTTGGTACATTGTCTAAGTGTTTCAAAATGGGTGTTATCCGTAACCAAATTCCGTTCGATATTGAAGAAGTAAAAGCAGATATGAAACTCGCTATGAAGACTATGGAAGAATTTAAGTCGGTTATAGATGCTTACTTAGAAGTGGAAGACCCTTGCCAAAAAGATTCTTGGGCATATCTTGCAATACATAGAGTTATGTATATTCTTATTGCAGAGTCAATTTATGAGCGCCTTTGCGGTAATTACGAAAAGGCAAACGAACTCAAGGATGAGGCGATACATTACGGTTTTGTTCACGAAGACGAAGTACAGTCCGTACTTGATACAATGTTCTTCAGCCGTATGATGAACGAGCGTATTAACCTTGCTAATCCCGATATGGACCCACCACCATTATTCTAATAAAGTTTGCTCTACAAATATATTTTTCACCCACTAAATGTGTTTACGCAAGGAACACAAGCAGGAACACAGAGGGACGGTTAGCGTGAAACCAAAATGGCTACAAAACTGCTAAAAAGGCACACTGAACCACAAAAACACAGGGGACGGTTCTGTGTGTTGACTGACAATTGAGTTTTAGCCAAATTTATCTCTTTAAAAAACACAATTCATTGCGAGCGAAGCGTGGCAATCTTGTTGTGGATTAGACATTATGAGATTGCTTCGGAACTAAAGTTCCTCGCAATGACATAAAGTTAAAAGATTTGAGACTGATTCGGAATATAGTTCCTCGCAATGACATTAAATTAAAGGGCGGTAGGCAAAAGTCTACCGCTTGTTTGTATATGAAAACAATCCCTTCTCAATTAAGAGTGGGGATTGTTGTTTAAGGGTTACACAGCTTACAAGCAGTATATCCGTTTGCTAAAAATTCATCTTTTGAGTCGAGATATATTTTGTTTTCGTCTTTTGTATTCTTAAGAGCGCCACAGGTTGATTTGTGGAATTTCTTTGAATTCTTATTACCGCAAAAACTTATGTTTTTATCGTCTGAAGAGTCGGTCGTAGTTTTATTTTCGGAAGTGGTTTTATTGGTTGAACTTATGTCTTTCTTGGAAGAAGTTTCGTTTGAAGTATTGTTAGAAACCGTATTACCGTTTGGTGAAACTTCAACACCGCTGATTTTATCAGGCATACCGTCGGTTTCGGGTTCTTCAATTCTGTAACCGTTTACAGTATTATCTTTAGGTAAATTGATTTTTACTGCTTCTTTTTCCGATGCTGTGGAATTATCATATTGACAACCGCACAAAATAAAAGTCAATGTGAGTAATAATATTAGTAATTTTTTCATTTTAACTCCGTTTTGTATTTTTATACTATTATACTAAAAATAATTGTTGAAGTAAACACCAAAATATTATAAAATATTTCTAAAGGCAGGTGAGAAAAAGTGAATTTGCAAGAATTAAAACAAAAAGCCAATAATTTACCCTTGAAGCCGGGCGTATATATTATGAAAGATAAGTCGGGCAATATAATCTATATCGGCAAAGCAAAAGCGCTCAAAAACCGCGTTACACAATACTTCGGCGCGGGTAATCAGCATACCGAAAAGGTGCGCAAAATGGTTGAGAATGTTGAAAATTTTGA
>CAYQFW010000163.1:0-3507 GCA_964416955.1 uncultured Ruminococcus sp. | reverse complement strand
GGTCTTATCGAAGGCGCGGGCGAAGGTATAGGACTTGGTCATGAGTTTTTACGCCATGTTGAGCGTTGCCGAATGCTACTGCACGTTTTGGATATTTCGGGTAGCGAGGGCAGAGACCCTATCTATGATTTTGAAAAGATAAATAACGAACTTGCGGTATTCTCGAGCGAGCTTACCGACCGCCCGCAGATAGTGGTTGGTAACAAGTGCGACCTTACTACCGACGAAGAAGTTGAACGTATTTCGAAATATTTTGAAGATTTGGGTTATAAATTCTTTCCCATTATGGCGGCTATTGCCGAAGGCACCGATGCGCTTATAAACCACATCGCAGCCGAGCTTGCAAAGCTACCGCCTATCAAAAAGTTTGAAGCAGAACCCAAGCCTGAATTTGAACAACCGAAGAATTTGCGAACCTTTACTATTCGCGAAGAAAACGACGTTTACTATGTTGAAAATTGCGATTGGCTTATGGAAGTTATGAACAATGTTGACCCCGACGATTACGAGTCGTTACAGTATTTTGAGCGTGTTATCCGCGAGTGCGGAATTATAGATGCGCTTGAAAAGGCAGGCATAGGCGAGGGTGACACTGTAAACATTCTTGACATTGAGTTTGATTTTGTAAATTAAGGTGAAGCTATGGATAATCCTAATTTATTAAGTCCCTCGGTTTTGGCTTTTGTGGGGGATGCGGTTTACGGTCTTTATGTCAGAACATACTTAGCCGAAGTTAACCGTCCGTCAGGCGAACTTCACAAGCTTTCGGTAAAGCTTGTAAACGCTACCGCGCAAGCTGAAGCGTTTCGTCTGATTGAACCAAAGCTTTCTGAAAAAGAGCTTTCGGTTTTTAAAAGGGGCAGAAATTTTCACACAGGAAATACCCCTAAAAATTCGACAGGTGGGGAATATCACTTAGCTACAGGTCTTGAAACCCTTTTCGGTTTTCTTTATCTTTCGGGTGAAAATGATAGAGCAAAACAACTTTTTGATATAATATGGAAAAATGCAAACGACAGTCTCAATTAAAAGTGAGGCTGTCATTTTTTATTGACAACTAACGAAATCTATTTTATACTGATTAAAATGAAATTTCGGAGATGATTTTTTGCAAACCAACATACCACAATCGATATTAAATGCTATGAATATAAGGAAACCGTTTGAAGAAAAAATCAAAAATGATACTGCCAGACCAAAGTGTCATTTTTCAAGTCCCAGTGGTTTGCTTTTAGATGTTTGGGGTGGCATTTATAAGGATAAAAAATATCATATTTTTTATGATACTAATTATGATAAAGACCCGCGTCGTATGGCGGGAGCTGTGGCTCATTTGGTGTCAAGCGATATGGTGACTTGGCAAGAACTTCCCTTTGCACTTGTGCCCGAAGAAAAAGAACGGGGCGAATTGAACTTAAACGACGGATTTATTGTAATGGACAAGGAAGATAAACCGCTTATGTTTTATACACGTTGTTTTGAGGACATAAATGTGAACCGTGAGCATGTTGCGGTGCGTGGAAGCGATGATATGATTTTGTGGGAGAGAATGAATGGCGGTGAAGCCATTCTTACTATGGATAATCATGGCGGTCCTACTTTTCTTTCGACTTGGAGTGATGTTGTGCTCTTTAGTGAAAACGGCAGAACTTTTATGATAATATCTAAATGTACCCGTGCTGACGATAAACAAGATATGATACCGATTTATGAGGCGGTTGACGATACCTTGCTTAAATGGGAGTATAAGGGTGTATTTGCAGAACATACAGGTGAGTGTATCAATTTTGTCAAGATTAAGGACAAATGGGTGCTCATTTATTCCCCGTACAACAATCCTAAATATTTTGTCGGCAGTTTTGATATAAACACTTATAAATTCAATATTGAAAAGCAAGGTGTGCTCAGCTACGGATATGTTAGTCAGGGAAGTAAGCTTTATGATATCTCGCGTGGCTTTTATGCTACTTCCACCTTTAAGGGTGAGGGTGACAATACATATATAATGGGTTGGATTTCGGGATTTATGGATACTATGGATTGGAACGGTTGTGTTTCATATCCAAGGATACTTGATTTAGACGAGGAAAACAATTTAGTAATGAAGCCGTCAAAGGCGCTTGAAAATTTGCGAAAAGAAGAAGTTACGCTTAATGATAATATGGATTTGGGGCGCTCGTTCGAGCTTGATATAACCGCTTTTCTTCAAGAAAACGAAAGCTTGGAAATTAGTGTTCAAAATAGTTTTTCGCTTGAAATTAAAAATAATCATTTTAAATTTAATGATATAGAGTTTGATTTTGAGTGTAGTGAGAACTTAGATATAAAAATGTATGTGGATGTAACGGTTGCGGAAATATTTTTATGTGACGGTAAGATTTCGGTTTCGCGTTGTTTTAAACAAATTAAAGACGGTACACCTGTTTTGATAAAAACTGACGGTAAAATCAAAAAAGCCAAAGCATATAAGTTTTAAAATTAAATAAACCCACCTAAAATGGATACGCTAAAATAGTGTATCCATTTCTTTTTAGGTGATTTTTTGAAAGTTAAAGTTTTTTTGCTTGATTTATTGTTTTTTATAATAGGAAGTCTTGTGTATTCTGTAGCGGTAATAACCTTTTTGTCTGCAAATGAAATCTCGCCAGGCGGGGTTACGGGCGTTGCAACGGTTTTAAACCATCTTTTTGATTTGCCGATAGGTCTTATGGTGTTTGTAATAAACATTCCACTGCTTGCGTTGGGATTTTTTAAATTTGGTAAGGGTTTTATCTTAAAAACCGCACTTGCTATAATTTGTGTTTCGTTGGTGCTCGATATTTCACAAGCTGTTTTGCCCAAACTTCATATAGATTTAATTCTGGCTTCGGTCTTTGGCGGTAGCCTTATGGGACTTGGAATTAGTATGGTGATGCTTCGCGGCAGTACAACGGGCGGGGTTGATATTGTTGCAAAACTTATAAATAGGTGCTATCCGCATTTGAGCGTCGGTAGAATTATGTTATTCGTCGATGCCGTTGTTGTGGCGCTTGCGGCACTTGTATATAGGAATACCGAAAGTGCGCTTTATTCTATTATAACGCTTTATGCATCTTCTAAAATTATGGACCTTATGCTTTACGGTTCGGATAAAGGGAAGATAGTTTATATAATAAGTAATAAAACACAAGATATTGTGTCTGGTATTTTAACTGTTATAAACCGCGGAGTGACTATAATCGACGTTGTGGGCGGTTATAACGGTGAGAAAAGAAAAATGATTATGTGCACGGTACGGCGTAACGAAGTTCACACGGTTTATAAGTACGCCAGAAACACCGATAATAATGCTTTTATCGTGGTTGCTGAAGCGGGAGAAATTTTCGGTGAAGGGTTTAAAAAATAAAAAATTTATAAAAATATAAAATAACTATTGATATTTCAATTATTTGTGGTATAATAATCTTTGCCACTACAAGATATTGTGTTTTGAAAAATTCGGAACACAATTTATGCAAAAATTTACAG
>CAYQFW010000162.1:0-3513 GCA_964416955.1 uncultured Ruminococcus sp. | reverse complement strand
ACACCCTGAATGGATTGACTTTCCGCGAGAAGGAAACGGTTGGAGTTATCATTATTGCAGACGGCAATGGAGTCTTGCCGACAACCCAAATTTGCGCTATTGTGAACTTAATGAGTTTGATAAAGCAATGATAGAACTTTTAAAAAAAGGAAAATTGCTTACTTGTGAAGCACAAAACCGTTGGTTGCACGAAGACGATAAGATTTTGATTTATACAAAAGGCGATTATGTTTTTGTGTTTAATTTTCACCCACAAAAATCTTTTGACGGATATTTTGTCCCCGTTGGCTCAGAAGGAGTTTATCAAACTGTTTTGACAAGTGATGACGCTTTGTTTGGCGGCTGTTCGCGAGTTGATACCGATTATAAATACAAAGCGGAAAAGACTCCTGCGGATTGGTGCGGTTTTAAATGTTATTTGCCCAACAGAACAGCCATTGTTCTTAAAAAAATCAAATAAACTGGTGATATTTTGCTATATTTTATAATTGTTTTATTATTGTTGTTTGTTGCTATTGTTTTGTATTTTTTCAGTATTGCTTTTGTAAGGAAGTCAGGTTCAAAAGTTGACAGTTTGGATAATACTCTGAATGATGCTTTAAAGCCATATTCTGCGCTTATTGATAAAGGTATTGAGTTTATCCGTAAAACGCCGCACAAGTGGTATTATACCACTGCTTTTGACGGAAAAAAACTTGCCGCAAGATATTATGACAACAACAGCACCTGCACAATCTTTCTTTTTCACGGCTACCGTTCAGGTGCCGAACACGATTTTTCCTGTGCGGTGGAAATGTATTATAAAATGGGTTTTAATATTTTGCTTGTGGACCAACGTGCTCACGGCAGAAGCGAGGGAAAACTTATTACATTTGGTGTCAACGAAAGCCGAGATGTTGTTTCGTGGGCAGAGTTTGTTAATGAAAAATTTTCACCAAAACAACTTATAATCAGCGGAATTTCAATGGGTGCAACAACAGTTTTGTTATCACTAAATCATAATTTACCGCAAAATGTTAAAGGGGTAATTGCAGACTGCGGTTTTACTTCACCACAAGATATTATTGAAAAAGTGGGAAAGGACTCTTTTAAGGTTAATGCACATTTCTTTATTCCTTTTCTAAATGCGGCTTGTAAATTGTTTGGAAAATTTTCTATAACAGAAGATTCCACGGTAGATGCTGTTAAAAGTACCGAACTTCCCATTTTGTTTATTCATGGCAAAAAAGATAATTTTGTGCCTTGTGAAATGAGCGAAAGAACTTTTGCAGGTTGTAAGGAGAATTGCCGCATATTTTTGGCTCAAGAAGCAGGACATGGGCTTAGTTTTCTTACAGATACGGATAGTGTTTTGTCCGAACTTAAATCTTTCTTAAAATTTTGTATTACCGATTCTTGATTTTTGTTGACATTTCTCTTATTTAATAATAAAATTGTATTATAAAATTAACGGAGAAAAGTTATGAGATTTTTAAAGATTTTTTCAATAATTTTAATATGTGTCTTTGTTCTTTCGCTTTGCGGTTGCAAACAGGCGGACCAAGTTTACGGAGTGTCAAGCGATACAGAAACAGTTGCTGATACTGTCTCTGATACTGTTTCCGAAGAAACGGCAGACTTGCCCGAAATTACTTCGCTTGATAATAAGATGTCACAATATTTTGATATCAGCCTTTTTGACGAAGAAAACTATGCAGATGTTTATCTCGGCAAAAAGTTTGAAATCAACGCCGTTTATGAAAACAGTTATTTTTCAGTGCCTACTACCATTGAAGAAATTGCAAAAAGCGGTTGGAAATTGGTAAGCGGTAGTGATTATGACGAAGGTTCACTTGTTTATGCTAAAGAAACGGTGGAACTTAAATTTAAAAATGAAGACGGCGCAAAAATCACCGCTTTGTTTTATAATTCTTCTAACACATCAATTCGTCTCTCAAAATGCAATATTGTAAAGTTTAATATTAAAAACAATTACCCGAAAAACAATCAGGATTATGACGAATTTAATGTTTGCGGTATAACTAATACATCGGTTATAACTGATATTGTTCAGATTTTGGGTACACCTTCGCATTTTTATCAAAAAACTGAAAATACCTACTATTTTGACTACTTTTTAGAAAAACGCGACCGTCGAAACAAAATCAGAGTTCACATTGATTTAGAAGATGATGCGGTTACAGCAATTGAATTTTCAAACTATAAATAAAAATTAGCCGTCACATTGTGCCGGCTAAAATTTTAAGGAGATATTTATGAGTACATACTTTTATACGTGTGATTTTTTGTTGCCGAAATCCGATTTCGAAAAATGGGCTGTTGTCGCTTGTGACCAATATACTTCAGAACCTGCATATTGGAAAGAGGTTGAAGAGTTTGTTGGTAACACACCTTCGGCACTTAATATAATTTTACCCGAAGTTTATCTGAAAAAGGATAACAGCGAGCGTATTGCAAAAATAAACGCCAAAATGAAAGAATACATTGAAAATGATGTTTTCACGAAAGTTGAAGATACCTTTATTTACGTTGAGCGTGAGGTTACGGGTGGTAAAATTCGCAAAGGTGTTATGGGGCTGATCGCTCTCGGTGATTATTCTTATGAAAAAAATTCTTCAGCGCTTGTGCGTTCTACCGAAGAGACTGTGCTTGAAAGAATTCCGCCACGTGTTGAAATTCGTAAGGATGCCGATTTGGAATTGCCCCATGTAATGCTTTTGATTGATGATAAAAATAATACTGTAATTGAGCCTTTGGCTGAAAATACCAAGAATTTTAAAAAGGTTTATGATTTTGATTTAATGCAAAAAAGCGGTCATATCAAAGGTTTTGCGGTTGATAAGCAGACGGTTAAACATATTAAAGATGCGTTGGCAAAACTTGTTGAGGGAAGTCAGGATAAATTTCTTTTCGCAGTCGGTGACGGTAATCACTCGCTTGCGACCGCCAAAGAATGTAATTCAAAATTTGCAATGGTTGAGGTTGTGAATATTCACGATAGTTCGCTTGAATTCGAACCGATTTATCGTGTTTTGTTTGGTGTTGACCCTGAAAAATTATTAAAAGATTTTATTGTGGCGCACGGCGGTGAATATTTTTGTGATGATGCTCAAAAATTTACTTGTTGTTACGGTGATGTTATTCGTGAAATCTCGGTAAAACCCACGGGTAAATTGGCGGTTGCCACATTGCAAACTTGGCTTGATAAGTACCTTGCAGAAAACAAAAATGTTAAAATTGATTATATTCACGGAGAAGATGTTGTTTTTTCACTTTCAAAACAACATGATACTTTGGGATTTATTTTCAACGGAATGCAAAAAAATGAGTTGTTTGACGCTATAAAACAAGACGGCTCACTTCCGAGAAAAACATTTTCAATGGGTAATGCTTGTGATAAACGTTTTTATATTGAGGCAAGAATAAATGAGTAAAAAATCGCAACGAAAGTTGCGATTTTTTGGTGCGGAGTAGCGTTACAGTAATCAGGCGAAAACCCGCATAAATACTGGG
>CAYQFW010000161.1:0-3601 GCA_964416955.1 uncultured Ruminococcus sp. | reverse complement strand
GGTTATTACCTGCCGTCCTGCTGATTTATTAGAGCCCGAACTCGAAAAATATGCAGCTGAAATGAAAGAAAAAGGCATTGGCAAGTCTGAAGAAGACGTTTTAAGCTACGCTCTCTTCCCCCAAGTTGCTGAAAAATTCTTCAAAGTACGCGATGCGGAAGACACCGTTCGCAATCTTATTGTAGAAGATTTAGGTTGTTAAAACAGAAAAGAGCATATTGAAAGCAATATGCTCTTTTCTTTTACATTATGCAACTAAGTACTAACAGTTCTCTTACCTGTTTATAAATTTTAAAGGAATCTTTTGCAGGTAGCGGGTTCTCCCCTTTGCCGATTTCAACCGTAAACCCAGGTCGGTTAAATTCCTTTATAAACCAATCCTTAAAGCCACCGCCCGAAGCAATGCTTATCGGAACATCTAAAGCATACCCGCTTGAAGTTGCCATAATTTCTGCCATTTGTTTAGCTTTAGAAGGTATTTTATCACCGTAAGTCCAATATATCACTTCGCCTTGTGAATGAAGTGACACAACATGGCTTATATTCTGATTTTTACATAGATTTACAAGTGCCATTGTTTCAGGCTCACTATGAGGTTTATATCCGCCGAATCTTGTTGGTGCAGGCGAAGAAATACCAAGTAAAATTTCCTTTTCCTTTAAACGCTCCCAATCAGCATCAAAATTATGGTTTATATCAACTCCGCGAAAATTAGCATTCCATTTGTGAAATTTTCCCTTACACAAGTTTGAGATATGCTCACTTTTTTGTAAACACGCCTTACTGCCGAGAAGCGAAATATCACAACCGTCAGGGTTGACACAAGGAACGAATATAACTCCGCGACCGAGCATACCTTTTCTCACACGTAAGCCTTCCATACAACCGTCGTTCATAATCGCGCGGCAAAACTGCTCAACAAACATTAAAAGAACCGTAGCGGTAATACGCTCGCTTCCGTGGGTTGCGGCGGTTATAAGGCAAAACCTTTCACATTTGCCGAATTTAAGCGCTGTAATATCCTTGCCCTGACAACTCTTGCCGATTGAAAACTTTTCTATAAACCCATACTTTTCGCATATCCGATTTATCAATCCTTGCCTTTCGTGATGTGTATATTCCTTTGATGTTACAATTATATCCATAACCTCAACCCCTTAAATCATATATATTTAAAAGTGGTGATAATAATGAATCTTACAGAAAAACAATTAAGCAAAAAGTATCTTTATGAAGGAAGAATTTTAAAACTTCGTAAAGACACTGTTCTTCTCCCCAACGGCTCCACTTCTACCCGAGAAATTGTCGAGCATAACGGCGGTGTCTGTATAGCCCCCCTTACCGATAATGACGAGCTTATATTTGTAAAACAATTCCGCAATCCTTATGAGGAGGTAGTGTTAGAGCTTCCCGCGGGTAAGCGCGACAGTATTGACGAAGACCCGAAAGAATGCGGTATTCGTGAACTGAAAGAAGAAACAGGCGCAAAAGCCGAAAAAATTATGTTTTTAGGCGAGTTATATCCGTCGCCAGGCTACTGCGGTGAAATAATCTGGATGTATTTAGCAACAGGGCTTTCCTACGGTGAGCAGGAAACTGACGAAGACGAGTTTTTGGAAGTATATAAAATTCCGCTCGAAAAAGCGGTTGAAATGGTGCTTTCGGGCGAGATTAAAGACGCCAAAACTCAAACACTTGTGCTTAAAATCAAGTTATTAAAGGAAAAAGGCTGCTTATAAAAAAAGCATTATTTTACCAAAAAACGTCATAATATTACCATTGACAACAAAACTCGGTAATAATACAATAATTGTAGATACTTGCGTTTAAAGGGAATCTTACTAAATACGAAGGTTGGTATTATTATGAATAAAACAGTTTACAACTTTACCAAAAGCGAACTTGAAACTTATCTGAAAAAATTGGGCGTTACCGCTGATATCAAATTAGGTCTTTTCGAAGAATTTAATGTTGAACTCAACGTTGAGGACCCTTTCTTTGACGACGCTTATGTTATTTCGGTAAAAGACAAAAAGGGCTTTATCGCAGGTTCTAATGACCGCAGTGTTCTTTTCGGTGTTTACCGCCTTCTTGAAGAATGGGGCATTACTTGGGTAAGGCCCGGACCTAATGGCACGCACTACCCCGAAAAAGCAAACCCAAAAGATTTGGAAATACGCGAAAAGGCATATTTGCGTCACCGCACAATGTGTATTGAAGGCGCTATAAGCTTCCAAAACGTCACCGATATGGTAGACTGGATGGCAAAGGTTGGCTATAACTCTTACTATGTGCAATTTGAAAATGCCTATATCTTCTTCGTACAATGGTATGAACATTATTTCAGTCACTGTAAAAAACCCGAACCATTTAATTACCAAATGATTGAAGATTATATGGAAGAACTCACCTTGGAACTTAAAAAGCGCGGTCTTTTATTCCACAGAAAAGGTCACGGCTGGCACCATGTTCCCTTCGGACTTTCAGAAGACCCCGCAGTAAAGGTTTTACCCGAAGATATGCCGAAATCCTTCTTAGACCTTTGTGCTGAACGTGACGGTAAACGCGGTCTTTATAATAACTCGCTTTATTTAACAAATCTTTGTTATACGCACCCAAAAGTTATTGAAACTATTGTCGATTCGGTTTATGATTATCTTTCACGCCATCCCGAAACTGATGTTCTTCATTTTTGGCTTGCAGATGCAGTAAATACTAACTGCCAATGTGAAAAATGCTCAAAAACTTCATTTACAGATACATACGTTAACCTTATCAACGCTGTTACCGATATGTTTGTCGAAAAAGGCATTAAGGTAAAATTATCGCCTGTAATGGGTATCAATTCGGCTTTCGCGCCAAAGGTAGAAAAACTTCGCAACCGTGAATGCTTGCTTGTAAGCTTTGCACCCATTACCCGAACCTTTACCGAAGCTTTCCCCGACCATTACCGCCGTACCACAGCCCCCGACGACTCAAACGGTTTCCACAAATCTTACGATATCGACGAAAACCTTTCATATCTTTACGAATGGAAAAAACATTTTGACGGCGACTGGTTAGATTTTGACTACCATCTTATGTGGGACCATCTTTTAGAAGCAGGCGGCGAAAACCTTGCAAAGGTTATTATGCAAGATATTAAAAACCTTATGCCTCTTGGTATGAATGGCTATATTTCTTGCCAACTACAGCGTAATGCTTTCCCCTCATCTATTTGTATGACTGTTTTAGCAAAGACAATGTGGGATAATAAAACTGATTTCCAAAAAATCAGAACCGAATTATATTCGGCTTCCTTTGGCGAAGATGCGGTTAAAGAACTTTGCGATTATTTTGAAACCATTTCAGACTGTTTCGACGTTGCCATAATGAAGGATGAAGCCTCTGGACATGATGTTATCGACACTACTGTAGATAAATCGGCTGATGTATGCTTACTTCGTGAAAAGATGGTAAAAGTTCTCAAAGTGTTTGACGATTTTAAGCCCGTTATAGAAAATCACCTAAATATTGCTGATGCTTGCCAAAACGATTCTTGGAAATATCTTAAAATGCACAACCATATTTACGGCTTGTTAGCAAAATCAATACTCGCCCG
>CAYQFW010000160.1:0-3628 GCA_964416955.1 uncultured Ruminococcus sp. | reverse complement strand
GTCCGAAAAAACAGGATTCCATTACCCGGATATTCCGGAAAACGAACCTTTGCACACCCATTTTTTACCGATTCTTCTTATCCGAATGCAAAGGCACAGGCAGGTAATCCGCCTGTGCCTTTGCAAGAAAGAAAACATTGAAGAAGGAATTGTCAGTTATACCAGTAAGTAACACTGGCTCATGAGGCCGTAGGGATACAGCA
The DNA here is from genome assembly GCA_964416955.1 of uncultured Ruminococcus sp. Taxonomy (GTDB): domain Bacteria; phylum Bacillota; class Clostridia; order Oscillospirales; family Acutalibacteraceae; genus UBA737. The sequence continues at coordinate 3,425 of CAYQFW010000160.1, read as the reverse complement.
CGTAATCCTGTGTGCCGCCGGATTCTTCCTTGCGGAAATCCTGCCAGTCGATACGGCTGCAAAGCTGATAGGGCTGATGCAGCGGACCGAACATATTGCGGTTGGAGCCTACCACCGTCAGATCCAGGGTATTGGTTCCCTGCTGCAGTTCTACGTACTGTTCGTTGGCGGATTTCCACGGGATATAAAGCGGGTCTTCTCCGTTCAGCCGTGCAATGACCAATGAGGCAGAGTAATCGCCAAGTTTCAGCCATGCATGGGGCTGACTACTTTCAAAAGTAAAATGGTACACCATGCTTCCGGCATAGTGAGGATAGCCCTGCCGGCACCAATCGCCAAAGTACAGATACTCCGGCTCTTTCGTGATGTGTCTTTGCCGGTCTACCGCAAAGTCACCCAGAATGTAAATATCCTCGATCTCCAGGTCATGGCTGTAATCCACTTCCAATACAATCTGGTTTTCACCTGTGTGGAGATTTTCCAGTTTCACTTTTTGGATCGCACGGTCCTTGTACCAGCCGGCATCCTGCTCACACAGTACACCGTTGGAGAACACCTGCATGGCCTGCCGTTCTTCCAATGCCACAAACACCGGTGTTTCCGGCAGTTTGTCAATTGTATAATTGAACCGGAAAGATGCCTTTACATGCTGTTTTTCCTCATGGATCCAGCCGTAGCGCATAGGCATTCCGTTGGCATGAATGGGCTGGAAGCCCGCCTGCTCCCGGATTGCCCGCTGCGCCTGCCAGACAGACATCTTCTCACTCCATGTCCCGCCGGTTTTATAACGGCACCGGTCAAGGGTGAGTACATTGAGATCTGATCTGGTAAAGGTCGCCTTCGGGCCAAGGCATGCCGCAACCGCCGGGGATTCATGCACATCGTGGTACACCGGCTGCAGCGGAGCCGTTTGCGGCTCTTCATCCGTATGCAGAAGATAGACCCTTGTATCCGCAGGGCCAAAGTCCTCATAAATACCCATAAAGCCATCTGTGACCATCGGGACTATCTCTCCGGTCAGCAGATCAAAGCGTTCCACCGCGCCCGTTTCCGGGAACGCAACTCTGCAGCGGTAACCCCGATCCCGGTCGTTGTTGACCGCGATCAGTAAATAGCCATCGTCTGTCTTGCGCCAGCTGGTCAGCAAGGGCGCCGCCCTGTGGGTCAAAATATCTGTGATCTTCACCCAGCGGTAAGGTTCCAGCTTGGCCATCAGCTGCGCTTCATCGCAAACAATTTCCGCATCCGCAAAGGCATCACGAACAGCTTGACCGGGTGTTCCATCCACCATACCGGGCAGGTCTTCCAGCCACAGAACCCGTCCGCCCTTTTGCGTAAACGCTTTCAGCAGTTCCAGCGTGGAACCAAACAGAGTCTGCACAGCAGGTACGACCACAACGGCGTATTCTGCCTGCCCGATCTGCAGACGATTGCCATTTACACATCCATGCTCTGCCATGAGCATTTCGTCACCAAAGTCAAAGTCGCACTGGTTCTTCAGCATTGCCTGAGCCAAGCGATTGATCCGGTCATACTCCTGGTTCAAATCCATAATATGGGCATCGGTCCAGCCCATGTTGGAATCCCAGTGGCTCAAATCTTCTTCAGGATCACTGCCACAGCGCAGCCACAGGCTGCTTTGGGGATGCAGCAGCAGGATCGGGCGCTGTACACTGCCGGTATCGGCACAGACATTCAGTCTTGCACAGTAGTCTTCGATTACATGATTGTGCTCCCACCAGGCTGCCTGGTAGTTGAATACGGGGGGATAGTCTCGCTTCCGCAGGCCCTTAATGGAGTACTGCGCCAAATGGGGGCAGCGGACGCTAATGCCCTGCACTGCCTGCCAATCCCACAGCCACTTCTGTCCTTCAAAGCTCAGCTGCCAGCCGGTACAGCCGTAGCTTTCGCTGACGGCCCGGCGGCCCATCTGGTGGGCAACACTGGTACACTGCTTAACTGTCAGGTATTCCTCTGTCCGTTCACCCAGAATATCCACGCCGGGGATGTGTAAGTACTGAAAATGGGGCATAGCCGCGCCGCAGACTCTTGCCTGAGAGCAAAGTCCGTTTTCAAAGAGCATGTGGCCGGTGTTAATTACGCCGTTTTCTTCGCACCAGTCGTAGATCTGCTTGAAATATGTTTCGCTAAACAGCTCTGTGATGGTCCGCCAATAGTCATGGCGAACCTTCGGGGCTTGCTCACCCTGATAGAACAGATACGGCAGCAACGGGATAATAGAATACCCACGCTTCTCCTGAAAGAATGTGTCAAAGTCCGCTGTCCAGGGAAGCCAGGGACAGTGGGGTTCAAATGCCGCGAAGAAGTCCGCAAAGTTAGGCTCGTCCGTAAAGAAGCCGTCAACGTAATCCGACAGTTTTCCGTCAAACAGCTTCTTGTACTGTTCATGGGTCATGTCCAAAAAGGCACGAACGCTTTCCGGATTCAGGTTATTGGCAGGGGTACTGCCGCTGTACCAGTCACTGCCTGCGGAGTACTGCACATCAATGAACAGCGAAGTCTCTTCTTGAGAAGGTACACCTTTGTGAAGCTGCAGCAGAGTCTTTCCTTCGATCTTTGCACCATAGCAAAAGCTGCCGGAATCCTTTTTCGTCAGCACGATTGCCATGGCCCGGAAGTCGGGATTCACAGCAGCTACCTTGCCGCCTGCCATTCCGGAGGGCCACTTATCATCGTCGTAAATATACGGATGCAGGCCCAGCCGCTTACCTTCCTCAGCGCAGTTCTTAATACGATCCTGCCACTGCTGCGACAGGTAAGGGGTTTCCAAGCCTTCCCGGGCATGCATAAAGAAACCGCCAATACCCTTATCCTTGAACTCTGCCAGCTGCCGGTGCAGCTCCGCTTCCTGCAGATCGCCGTTCCAGGACCAGAAGGTCTGTGTTCTGTAGGTATTGTCCGGATTTTCCAGCTGCTGCTTGACTTCAGATAAATTCTGAGGATTCATCTGCTAAAACCTCCTCTGTCACATATAGTTCCAACTACATTTTATTAAATGAAAGCGAATACAAAAACGGCACAAAATAACGGAATTGTCCAAATTCTACCGATGCCGGGTGAATTGTGTTGCACGGTGTGTCGATAATAAAATAAAGATGGAAATATGTAATTACGTAGAAAAACAATACCCGAGACCTAAAAAAATAGTTCTCGGATATACGTTATTTGTAAATCAATCTGCAAGAAGTTCTTCCTGACTACCAATGCCCGGAGGCAAAAGTATTGCACCGGCTATGCTCCGGAAGAATACAGCGGATTAACCTGTATTCAGGTTGGAAACCGGATGGGCCGGGAGGCACGAGAGAAAGCAGAGAATCATCCGGTTATTGTGCTGTGGCACCAGACAGTCAATACAATTGATAAGCGTGTTGAACGGGGCACACTGGAAAAGGAAATCGCAACTA
>CAYQFW010000159.1:0-3635 GCA_964416955.1 uncultured Ruminococcus sp. | reverse complement strand
GGGATACGGAATGCTTTTCCATATATTCCGACATATCAAGTCTTATCATCATATTTTCATTACCGAACATCGACACCGCGAGTGCCTTGCAAAGTTCAGTTTTGCCAACACCCGTAGGACCTAAAAATATAAACGAACCTATCGGTCTTTTAGGGTCTTTAAGTCCCACTCTGCCGCGGCGAATTGCCTTTGCCACAGCCGTTACGGCTTCATTTTGCCCAACAATTCGGTTATGCAATTCTTCTTCCAAATTGAGAAGTCTTTCACTTTCTTCGCGGGTCAACTGAACCACAGGCACACCAGTCCAAAGTGACACAATTTCGGCAATGTTTTCTTCCGTAACCTTTCCGTTAGCGTGTATATTTTCGCTGTGCCATTTTTCTTTTTCGGCTTCATACTTTTGTTTTAAATTATTCTCTTTATCCCGAAGTGAAGCGGCTTTTTCAAATTCCTGCGAATTTATTGCTTCGTCCTTTTCGCTTTGGGTGTTTTCTATCTGACTTTCCAAATCTTTTAATGTATCAGGAACTTCGCAATTAGAAAGTCTTACTCTTGAACCCGCTTCATCGATAAGGTCAATCGCTTTATCGGGCAAAAAGCGATCAGTAATATATCTTGAAGAAAGCCTTACCGCGCTTTCAATAGCAGCATCGGTAATTTCAACCTTGTGGTGCGCTTCATATTTATCACGAAGTCCCTTCAAAATCAAAACGGCATCTTCTTCGCTCGGCTCCGACACGTTAACGGGTTGGAAACGACGTTCAAGCGCGGAATCTTTTTCAATATTTTTACGGTATTCCGAAATGGTTGTAGCGCCAATCAATTGAAATTCGCCACGCGCCAAGGACGGCTTCAAAATATTTGCCGCATCGGTAGAACCCTCGGCAGAACCTGCACCGATTATAGTGTGAATTTCATCAATAAAAAGTATAACGTCTTTAGCTTTTACAACCTCGTCAATAACCGCTTTTATTCTTTCTTCAAAATCGCCGCGGTATTTAGTACCTGCAACCATACCTGTAAGGTCAAGAGTGAAGAGTCGCTTGTTTTCAAGAATTTCAGGCACATTTTTATCCACAATCCTTTGTGCCAAACCTTCAATTATTGCCGTCTTACCAACGCCCGGCTCACCTATTAGGCAAGGATTATTTTTTGTTCGTCTGCAAAGAATTTGTATAATTCTTTCAACTTCTGTTTCCCTGCCGATTACAGGGTCAATTTTACCTGTTCGCGCTTCATTTATCAAATCTCTGCCATACTTTGCAAGAGTGGGAGTTTTGCTGTCTTTTGGTTTCTGATTTTGCGAAGCCATACCGTAACTTGAATCAATGCCCGAAGCCTTTAAAACACTTGCTGTAAGCGCAGAAATATCAACACCGAGTTCACCCAAAAAGCGAATGGCATAATTATCGCCGTCGCCAAGGATACCAAGCAACAAATGCTCTGTTCCCACATATTTTTTACCCGTGCTGTTACAACCGCTCATTGCCGATTCAATAACCCTTTTAGCGCGGGGTGTAAAATAATCGGGTGAAAGTTTTGTGGGTGTACCGCAACCGATTTGCGAACGTATAAGTTGTTCGATTTTTTCTGCTGTGACACCGTTCTTTTCAAGAACTACCGCCGCAACACCGCCGCCTATACGCAAAAGTCCCAAAAGCAGATGCTCACTGCCCACGTAAGTATGTCCCAAACGTTCTGCCGAATTTATTGCCTCATTAAGCGCTTCATTGGCTTTTGCAGTAAATCCGTTAAAATTATATTTCATATAAATTCCTTTCTAAACCAAAATTTCTCTAACCATATTTGCCCTGTAAATATCACGGTCTTTCGGTTCCATTATACCGTACTTCTGGCATAGCATAAAAGGTTGTGCCTCAATAAGAATTTCTAAAGGCGAAGCCTTAATATCAAGTATGCCCATACTTTTACCAAGTTTTACACTTGAAAGCAAATTCATCATTTCATTACTCGAAAGAATTCTTGCATTTTGCAAAGTACCAAGAGCGCGCCAACAAACATTTTCAATTTCAAGTTTGTTAAGCCCTTTACGGCTTTCAAGTTCTTTTTCTATCAATTGCGTTGTGATAATATTAAGATTATCAAGCGCATTTTTCTCACTTAATCCCAACGTTATCTGATTCGAAATCTGATAAAGCGACGCTACCGACTTTGAACCTTCGCCATACATACCCCTTACCGTAAAACCAATTTTGCCGATTGAGGAACTAAGGCTTTCTATTTCACCGCAGTTTTCAAGCACGGGAAGATGAAGCATAACCGAAGCGCGAAGACCTGTGCCGAGATTGGTAGGACACTCTGTTAAAAATCCAAGTTTGCTGTCAAAAGCAAAATGCAGTGAATCATAAAGCAAAGTGTCAATTCTTTCAGCTATATCATAAGCCTCTGAAAGTTGAAGCCCCGCAAGAATAACCTGAATTCTTATATGGTCTTCTTCCCCTATCATAATACTTATGCTTTCATCTTGTGAGAGTATGATTGCTGTCGGTTCGCTGATATTTGCAAATTCGGGACTTATAATATGGCGTTCTACCATAGCATATTTCTGTGTTTCGGGAACATCGCGCATATCAATATATTTAAGCGATTTTGCAAAGGGTGTATTACTGCCGAGAATAGTGTCCTTAACGCGTTTATTAAGTTCCATTCGCTGTTCGGCCGTCATTCTTGAAGGAAAAGGCAATCCCTTAAGATTACGCGCAAGTCTTATTCTGCTGCTGACCGCAATATCATCACGCAGGCCTTGTGTTTTATACCAATTACTCATCACCTTTAGCCTCCATTTCCTTGATTTTATCCCTTATAATCGCCGCTTGTTCATAATTTTCTTCTCTTACAAGACGGCTGAGTTCATTTCGCAGTTCCTCCACAGTCGGAGTTTGACTTACCACCGTAAGCGGCGCGCTGTTCGGCACTTTACCAACGTGTGTAACGCTGCCGTGAACTCGTTTAAGATATGGCAAAAGTTCATCATAAAAAGCAGTATAACATTCTGCACAGCCAACCTTTCCGCTTTTTGCAATATCGGAAAATGTTGAACCGCAAACCGAACATTTAACCTTTGGCGCAGGATTTTCATATTTTGAAAAATCCCCAAACATTGAAGCCAACACTCCTGTAAGGCTGTTTGTAGCGTAACCCGAAGAAGCCGCACAACTTTCACAAAGATTATATTCGCGCACAACTCCGTTAACCACAGTTTTAATATGTGTAGTAGCGTGATTTTTTCCACATTTTTCACAAAGCATATCAATTCTCCTTATATTTGTGATAAAAGCATTTGTTTCAGCAAAGCCGCGCGCAAAGATTCTCTTAAGACGGGCGGTATGTTTTGCATTACCGTATTCGAAACTGCGGCAAGCATTAAATCCGCTTGTTTTTTATCAATCAGCTCTGCCTGCAAACAGTTTTCAATAACTATTCTGGTAGAAAGCGCATCTATACGCTCCCCTATCGAATTTATAATATGCATAAGTGCCGAAGTATTCTGCAGTACTACTCTTTTTATACGGATATATCCCCCGCCTCCACGACGGCTTTCAATAATATATCCGTGTTCGGGAGTGAATCGAGAAGATAAAACATAGTTTATCTGGCTTGGAGCACAACCCATA
>CAYQFW010000158.1:0-3637 GCA_964416955.1 uncultured Ruminococcus sp. | reverse complement strand
GGCCAGACTTTTCAAACACGCTCTGAATAGCGGCAAAGAATTGACAACGGTAGAAGAAGAGGTTACTTATCTACAGGACTATATCACCATCCAGAAAAACCGGTTTGGTGATCGTATTGATTTCCGTTTCTGTGTAGACGATTCGGTAAAGCAGTGTCAGGTGGTAAACTTGATTCTGCAGCCCTTGGTGGAAAACGCCATCGTTCACGGCTTGGAAGAGAAACTAAGCGGTGGCTTGGTGGATATTCGTGTTTTGGCAGATGGCAGCGATTTATTGTATATCGTTGAGGATAACGGTCTGGGTACGGATCCTGGTCCTATCCAGCAGGCGCTGCGTAAAAACGCCACGTCGGAAAATGCCTATGCCCTGACCAACATCCATCAGCGACTCTTGATTCGTTATGGTGAAGGATATGGACTTCAATTTGAAAGTGCCCAGGGAAACGGCACTTGTGTGACCGTCAGAATGCCCCAAAAGGAGGGTGAGCAGTAATGAAACTATTGATCGTAGACGATGAACGCCCCATTCGCAGCGGCTTGGAGCATGGAATCGGCTGGGCTTCCATTGGGGTCGATCAGGTGTTTTCCGCGGAAAATGGCCTTGTGGCTTTGGACTTGTGTCATAAGCACAAGCCAGAGTTGGTAATTACGGATATCCGTATGCCCGGTATCAGCGGTTTGGAACTGAGTCAGCAGATCCTGCGTATGTATTCGCCTGTTAGGATCATCATTCTCAGCGGGTATTCTGAGTTTTCTTATGCGCAGGAAGCACTGAAACTGGGAGTAACCGACTATTTGCTGAAACCCATCGACGAGGAACAGTTGCTGGCAAAGGTCAATTTGTGCCGGCAGGCAATCTTGCGGGAAACCACCCAATCCCAGCTTCAAAATGACTATGTGCGCTTCCATCAGCAGAAGAAGCGGAAGCTGCTGCTGAAAGAAGGACGGGTATTGGATCATGCGGAACTGATGGAACTGGCTGGTTTCGCAGGAATGCGTACCATTGACCGAGTGATGGTAGCCTGTGTCAGCCTGGATAGTATTGCGGAAGAAAAACGCATGGCGGCACTGGATTATCTTTCAACAGCGCTGCTATCTCTGGAAGAGAAACAGATCGTATCGCTATACCACGATGACCGAAGTGTTTTTGTGCTGGTTCCCGGAGAATTATATTCCCGCGCTTTGGCAATCCTCCGTTCCTGGCAGGAGAATATCAACTTGCTGCTGGGAAACCAGTTTTCTGCCACTGCCAGTATTGCGGTCAGTGAAGTCGGCACCTTGGCGCTGACAGGCATTTTCTGTACCCAGGCAGACTTGGCAATGAACCATAGGCTCTATATGGGCGGCGCTTCCTTCATCCGGTGGGAAGACGTGAAATCTGTGGCAGGTTCTGCGACTCACCTTCGACTTCCCAGAGAGAAGCTGACTTCCTATGTGGATATGTTGCGCTGTGATCTGATCAAGGAGCAGTTGGCGGAATGCTTCTCCATGTTCCGCAAGATGCCCATTACCGCCACAGAGCCGCTGACTATGTTCTGTCTGGAACTAAAAAGCCTGATTCTATCCATATTCAAGAACAAAGGCTTGTCTGAAGATATTCTGCTGGACAGTGAACTTTCCAAAGTAGATACGCTGAAGAGCTACGTCACAGTGGATGGTTATGAACAGTGGGCGTTTGCGTTTTGCGAAAAAACCATCGGTGCGGTGCAGGCGCTGACCGGAAAGATCTGCAGCAAAGAGATCATGCGTGCCACAGAGTACATTCAAAAGCACTACAACGAGGATATCAGCCTGGCATTCGTGGCGGAATATGTCGGAAAGTCCAAGAACTATTTTTCCACACTGTTCAAACAGGAAATTGGGATTTCTTTCGTGGAGTACATCAACAATATTCGCATCCGGGAAGCCTGTCGCCTGCTGCTGACAACGGACAAACTTAGTTATGAGATCGCTACGGATGTTGGTTTTTGCAATTATAAATACTTCTCCTCGGTGTTCCGCAAGCAAATGAACTGTTCCCCGGACCGTTATCGCCGGGAGGGGCAAATGCACAAATAAATTTCCGGAAATCGGAAGATTTTGTACCTTTTGATAAAATTGGCTCGTGTACAGTTTAAATGTGGGAATTTATACTAATTGCAACGAGGCGAGATAATCCCTCGAAAACGAAACTTTCTAGGAGGAAAAACAATGAAAAAGCTGATTGCTTTGCTGCTTGCTCTGGTTCTGGTTATTGGCCTGGTTGCTTGTGGCAACAACGATGCCCCTGCTGCCGACAATAATGCTGCTGCCGATGCCCCCGCTGCTGACTCCGGTGAGAAGATCTCCCTGAAGTTCTACGGCAAGTGCATCGAGTACACCTCCGGTCCCATGATGACCGACGCTATGGAAGCTGCTCTGGCTGACAAGTATGACATCGAGTCCATCCAGATCGACTGGGGCAACTGGGATACCGTCGTCCGTACCGGTTTGGCTGGTAACGAGCCCTGCGATGTTTATCAGATCGCAAGCAATAATTTCGTAAACTACGCTGACATGGCAGAAGATCTGACCCCCTATCTGGATGCCAATCCCGAGTTCAAGGCTTGCTTCTCCCAGGCTACTCTGGATGCTTGCTCCGTAGATGGCAAGATCGTGGCTCTGCCCTGGGAATCCAACTTCACCGTTATCATTGGTAACAAGGAAGCTCTGGAAGCTGCCGGCGTAGAGATCCCCGACGCTTGGACTTACACCGAGTTTATGGCTGCCTGTGAGACCATCAAGGCCACCGGCGCATTCCCTTTCGCTAACGCAACTGACCTGAACCGTAGCGACTGGATCTTCCGTAACGCAGTGCTGAGTGAAGCAAAGACTGCCGGTACGGGTGCAGATTTCGCTGCCGGTACTCTTGCCTGGGATTCTCAGGAAGTCGCTAACGCTCTGACCAATGTCAAGGCTCTGTACGACAACGGTTATATGTACCCCGGCGAGGGCGCTGTCACCGTTAAGAATGACGAAGTCAAGGCTGCTTTCTATCAGGGCGAAGTTCTGATGATGGCTGAGATCGCTGCCGGTGCCGCACAGACTGTTGCCGGTATTACCGACTTTACTCCCGTTCTGATTCCCTGGCCCTCCTCCGCTGACGAGGGTGCTATCCTGGGTTCCATGAACTGCCTGTTCATTCCCGCTAATTCCAACAATAAGGATGCTGCATTCGAAGCTATGATGACCTTCCTGGGCACTGACATCCAGGCTATCCACGCTGCAGAAGGCTACATCCCCGCAAATGCGAACGTCACTCTGGACGATCCCTTCGTTCTGGACGTCATCGCACAGGCTTCCACTCTGGCTTCTGAACCTGCTTACTCCGCTGAGAGATACGATTACATCACCAACAGCCTGCTGGCTGACCTGGTCCTCAACGGCGGTGTTGAGACCGTTATGGAGAACCTCAAGAGCTTCGGCTAATTCTCTGTTATTCGCTATAAATCGTTAACTGCAGGGCAGCGGTTGCGTACTGCAACCGCTGCCCCTTTTATAACCAGTCGTATGGAGTTGTATGCCCATGAAAGTGAAAAATCGCATCCCGCTGATCGGAACAGCGTTTCTGATTCCCGCGGCGATCTTTATCGTGATGTTTAATATCATTCCCTTTTTC
>CAYQFW010000157.1:0-3641 GCA_964416955.1 uncultured Ruminococcus sp. | reverse complement strand
TGGGGATACCTTCAAATTCTACTTTGTTTTTTGCAGAACAAACGGTATCACCGATAGAATAAATACCTGGGTCGAAGACGCCGATAATATCACCCGCGTAGGCTTCGTTTATAATTTGTCGTTCTTCTGCCATCATTTGTTGCGGTTGCGACAGACGAACAGTTTTGCCTTGCTGTACGTGGAAATAGTCCGCACCGCGTTCAAATTTACCCGAGCATATACGGAAGAATGTGATACGGTCGCGATGGTTTTTGTTCATATTCGCCTGAATTTTGAAGGCAAAAGCCGAAAAGTTTTCATCAAAAGGAGAAACTTCTGTGTCACCTGAAATTCTTGGAAGCGGAGAAGTGGTCATTTTAAGAAAGTTTTCAAGGAAAGGCTCTACACCGAAGTTTGTAAGCGCCGAGCCAAAGAAAACAGGGGTCAACTCACCTTTTTGTACTTTTTCAAGGTCAAATTCAAAGCTTGCGCCGTCTAAAAGCTCAATCTGGTCAACAAGTTCTGCGCGTTGATATTCACCGATAAGCTCATCCATTTTTTCTATATCGGTAATATCGCAAGGGGTGGGTTTTATTTTATCCTGTCCGCGATGCATCTCGCTGAAGGACAAAATCTCACGCTTGTCGCGGTCAAATACACCCTTAAAGCTCACACCGCAGCCGATAGGCCAGTTCACAGGATATGTTCCAATGCCGAATTCTTTTTCGAGTTGGTCCAAAAGTTCAAACGGGTCACGCGCTTCACGGTCAAGTTTATTTATAAATGTAAAAATCGGGATATGGCGCATAGCACAAACTTTGAAAAGCTTTCTTGTCTGAGCTTCAATACCTTTTGCCGCGTCTATAACCATTACTACGCTGTCCGCCGCCATAAGTGTGCGGTAGGTGTCTTCCGAGAAGTCCTGGTGGCCCGGGGTGTCGAGTATATTTATGCAATATCCGTCATATTCAAATTGCATAACTGAAGATGTGATAGAAATACCGCGTTGTTTTTCAAGTTCCATCCAGTCACTGACAGCGTGTTTGGCTGTTGCTTTGCCTTTAACCGAGCCCGCGGTTTGAATTGCACCGCCGTAAAGCAGGAATTTTTCGGTTAGTGTGGTTTTACCAGCGTCAGGGTGGGAAATAATAGCGAATGTTCTTCTTCTGCTAATTTCTTTTTGTAATTCGGACACAAAAATTCTCCTTAAAATTATTTAACTAACATATATTACCACAATAAACTCGTTTTAGCAATAAAAATTTCGAAAACCGCATAAATATAACAAAAAATGCTTGACTAAAGGCATTTCTTGTGTTATAATACCCTTACCTCGTAAAGGGTTCTTTTTTTTTGCAATAAGAACCTTTTTGTGAAGGGCGCAATATGTCGCATTGTGCTTTTCGTTGTACCGCAAAATGTGGTGTAATGGGCGATAATATTCCTCTGAACCGAGGGAGGCGTTTACTTTTACAAGAGTAAAAGCGAAAAATATTTCCGTAAAGCGGGAGGTGCCGTTATGAGAGTTAAAATCACACTCGCTTGCACAGAATGCAAGCAACGCAACTACAACACAATGAAAAACAAGAAGAACGACCCTGACAGACTCGAAATGAACAAGTATTGTAGATTCTGTAAAAAGCACACCCTACACAAGGAAACAAAGTAGGGAGGTAGACGAATGAAAACATTAAGTAGAATTTCTCAAATTTTAAGCATAGTTTTCGCAGTCGGCTCTTTTGTGCTGTTCTTCACACCGTTTGCTAATGTCTTATCGGACGGACAGACAGTTTCTCTTATCGCTGCAGAAATGGTATTCGGCGTAAAAAAAACTGTTGGTGACGCTGTTTTTGATTTAGCAACATCTTTGCACATTTGGTTTATTTTTTGGCTTACTGTTATAAGCGCGCTTTTGAACGGCTTTGCATTTAAGTCAAAAGGTTTACGTTATGGTTCATCAGCTTTTGCTTTAATCACCGCTGTTTATGCGTGGGTTGTGGTATTAAGCAAGGACGGTCGTTTCTTTGATATCCGTCCTCTTGAAAATGTAACAGAAGTAACAAACACATCTTTTGTTCTTATTTGGGCAATTGTTTTAACTTTAACAGCGGTGTTTGCTATTGCTTACCTTTTCATTGATGACTATATCGAGGCAAAGGCTTCCAAAGATAAGAAGACTATTTGTCAAAAAGTTGTTCTTTTCTTGCGTGATAACAAGAGCGAGTTAAAGAAAATTGTTTGGCCCAGTTTTCGCGATGTTGTCAAGAACACAATCACAGTTCTTGTAATGTGTTTGGTAATAGGCGCATTGATTTGGATTGTTGACTTTGGTCTTGGTCAGTTGTTGAATCTTATCTTGGGTGCTTAAAGCACACGGAGGTAATTATGGCTGAAACACAAGAAGCAAGATGGTATGTCGTTCATACTTATTCGGGATATGAAAATAAGGTAGCAACCGATTTGGCTACAATGGTAGAAAGCCGCGGTATGCAGGATTTGATACACGATATCAAAATCCCGACAGAAATTGTTACCGAAATCAAGGAAGACAAAAAACGCGAAATAGAGCGTAAGATTTTCCCGGGTTATGTTCTGATTAAGATGATCGTTACCGATGACAGTTGGTATGTTGTAAGAAACATACGCGGCTGCACAGGTTTTGTTGGTCCGGCTTCCAAGCCCGTACCGCTAACTGACGCAGAAGTTGCCGCACTCGGCGTAGAAAAGCACAGCGTTGAGGTTGGTTATAGGGAAGGCGATAATGTTAAGATTATCAGCGGTCCCTTGGAAGGATATTCAGGTACTGTTAAAACAGTTGATACTGAAAATAACAGCGTTTGTGTTGTCCTTTCAATGTTCGGTAGAGAAACACCGGTTGAACTTGAACTTGACCAAATTTCTATCGAAGAAAAATAAATTCGCTAAAGCTAATAGGTTCCGACACAAAAAAGTTTGTGTCACGGTGGGAGGGACGGAATATGACCGTTCCGCCAAGCGCAAAAAAGCGCTGTTACCACGAATAATGGAGGTGCAAATAAAATGGCTCAAAAAATTTCTGGTTACATTAAATTGCAAATCCCTGCAGGTAAAGCTACACCGGCTCCCCCTGTAGGTCCTGCTCTCGGTCAGCATGGTGTTAACATCATGGCTTTCACAAAAGAATTCAATGAAAGAACAAAGAATGATGCAGGTCTTATCATTCCTGTAATCATCACAGTTTACGCTGACCGCTCTTTCAGTTTCATCACAAAGACACCGCCTGCTGCTGTTCTTATTAAGAAGGCTTGCGGTATCGAAACTGCATCAGGCACACCTAACAAAACTAAGGTTGCCAAAATCACAAGAGAGCAAATTCAGAAAATCGCTGAAACAAAGATGCCCGACTTAAACGCTGCAACAATCGAAACCGCTATGAGTATGATAGCTGGTACCGCACGCAGCATGGGTATCGAAGTAGTAGATTAAGTTCTCTCGCGTGGGAGGAGAATTCCGATTAACCACTTGGAGGTAAAAAATGAAACACGGTAAAAAGTATAATGAAAGCGCAAAGCTTATCGAAACAGGTAAGCTTTACGATGTTAACGAAGCAGTTGAACTTGCTGTAAAGACAGGTACTGCTAAATTTGATGAAACAGTTGAAATCCATGTTCGTTTGGGTGTTG
>CAYQFW010000156.1:0-3664 GCA_964416955.1 uncultured Ruminococcus sp. | reverse complement strand
CTGCAATCGCAACTGCGCTTGTGTCTGAACCACCGCGGCCTAAAGTGGTAACATCATCGTATTTATTAAGACCCTGGAAGCCTGCCACAATAACGATTTTTTTCTTTTCAATCTCGTTTTTTAGGCGTTCACCGTTGATGTTTTTGATGCGGGCAATTGTGTGGTGAGAATCGGTATTAAAACCTGCCTGCCAACCTAAAAGTGAAATCACAGGGCAGCCCATGGTTTCAATTGCCATTGCAAGAAGCGAAATTGAAATTTGTTCGCCTGCGGAAAGAAGCATATCCATTTCACGTTTTGAGGGATTTTTGGGGTTGATTTCTTTTGCCTTTGCGATAAGGTCATCAGTGGTATCACCTTGTGCGGATACTACAACAATTACGTCGTTACCTTTTTTGTAGTCTTCTACAACAAGGTTAGCAACATTGAAAACTTTTTTTGCATCGGCAACAGAAGAACCGCCGAATTTTTTAACTATAAGAGCCATTATATTACCTCCGATTAGAGCATAGTATGAAGTGTTTTAACAGATATTGAGTTTTTGAAGTGTGAAAGTTTTTCTTTAATATCGCTTATTTTTGCTTTTTCTGTTATGAAAGCGATTTCACACTTTTCTTTTGATTTGATGTTGGTTTTATTGTTTGGGAAAATTTCTTCAAATTGTGAATTGAGAATTTCAAAATCTTCGGATTTTAAGGTTACAAAAAGGTTGGTTTCGGGGTTGTATGAAGTATCAACATAATCGCGGTCGCCATCTTCCCAAGAAATATATTTGCGCGAATTTAAATGTTTGATACAGTCCATAATATCGGCAACAACCGCGCTTGCGGTGGCTTCTTTGCCTGCGCCTTTGCCGTAAAATACAACTTTGCCTGTTTGGTCACCGTTGAGCATAACTGCATTAAATACACCGTTAACGCTTGATAGTATACAGTCACGGTTTACAAGGGTGGGGGCGACGGAAGCGGTGATTTTACCGTTTTCGAGTTTTTTCGCGTGACCGATAAGTTTGATTACACAGCCAAAACTTTCCGCATAAGCAACATCGTCGAGAGTGATGTTGGTGATACCTTCGGTTGATACTTGGTCGGGATAAACGTGCTTTCCAAAGCCCAAAGCCGCCAAAATGCAAACCTTACGGCAGGCATCATGACCTTCGATATCGGCAGTTGGGTCTTTTTCTGCAAAGCCTAAATCTTGAGCAAGTTTAAGCGCTGTATCAAAATCCATATTATCCACTATCATTTTATTTAAAATGTAGTTAGTGGTTCCGTTTAGTATTCCCCAAATTTCATCAATATCATTAGCAGACATACATTGTGTCATTGGGCGGAGAACAGGAATACCGCCGCCTACAGAGGCTTCAAAAAGAAAGTTGACATTATTGTCCTCTGCGATTTTTATAAGTTCCGCGCCTTTGGCGGCAACCAGTTCTTTGTTAGAGGTTACAACGCTTTTACCTGCAAGTAAGCATTTTTTCACAAAATCATAAGCGGGATTTACACCGCCCATAACTTCAGCAACAACCTTAACGTCAGAGTCGTTTAGGATGTCATAAAAATCCTTTGTGAATTTTTCACTGTAGGAAAGCCCGTCAAAGCTTCTTAAATCGAGTATGTATTTTACATTCACAGGGATTTTAACTCTGCTTGCGATACGTTCGTTGTGATTTATCAGGATTTCGGCAACGCCTGAACCGACTACGCCGTGTCCCATTATAGCAACATCAATCATATTGAACTCCTAAATATTTTCCAAAAAACAGGAAATATTATTTTTATATAATTACTATTATATTTTATAAGCGTGAAAAAATCAAGTAATTTAATATATTTGGTAAAGCCGTATAATTTTTTTAAAAAAAGGTGGAATTTGTTTGGAACGAAAATCAAAAAAAGATATTTTGATTGATATTGTTTATGTGGCAGTAATGATATTTCTGGTGATTTTGAGTTCCTATGCAGTTATAAAATATTTATTTCCGTTTTTGGTAGGCGGCATAATTGCTTGGTCGGTACAAAAGCCTTCTCGGTTTTTAAGTGAAAAACTCAGGATAAAGCGTGGCTATTTGTCGGCGTTTTTATCTGTTGCAATTTATCTTGCAACAGGGTTTTTGTTGGCGTTTTTGGTTTATCGGCTGGTTAAATTTTTGGTTGGATTTGCGGATTTATTGCCAAGTTGGTTCGATAAATTGAGCGGGGTTTTGGGTGAAATTCAGAGTAAGTATTCCAATATTTTCTCATTATTACCCGAAAAATTTGCCGAAACGGCAGACGCTTTGATTGGAAATGCTTTTGCGGATATTTCGGGGAAAATCGGTAGTTTGATTTCTGATTTTGTAAGTGGTATTGCTAAAAAAACGCCTTCGTTTTTTATTAGCAGTATTGTGACTTTGGTTGCCACTTGTTATATTGCAAAAGATTTTGAACAATTATTGCGGTTTTGCCGTAATCTATTGGGCAAAAGCATTGCAAATAAGGTAAGTAAGATTAAAAACATTTTTGTCGGAAGCGTTTTAAAACTTTTAAAAGGCTATTCAATTTTGTCGCTTATAGCTTTTTGTGAACTGTATTTGGGTTTTCTTATAATCGGTGTAGAATATCCGTTTATTTTGGCACTGTTTATCGCTATTGTGGATATTTTGCCTGTAATCGGCACAGGAACCGTAATGGTGCCGTGGGCGGTCATTTCGGCACTTTTGGGTAACGTTTCGCTTTCGCTGTCGCTTGCGGTTTTGTATATTATAACAGTTGTTGTAAGAAATTTTTCAGAACCAAAAATCATAGGTATGCAGATAGGAATAAATTCTTTGTTTACTTTGATTTTTATGTTTGCGGGACTGAAAATTATGGGTGTTGGGGGATTGATTTTATTCCCTGTGATTTTTATTGTTACAATAAAGTACTATAAGGATGAAATGCAGGAAGGGTTGTCAGTTTAAAACTTCGCGCATAGTATGTAGTACGGAGTGACTGAAAATGAAAAGATATATAATACAAACAGGCACGGTCACTTATGCTATAAAGGGACGCGACCTGTTGCGAAAGAAAGGGTTTAAAGTGAAAATTGAGCGCATAACCGCAGGCGAAATTCGTGGTTGCGGATATGCGGTTATATTGGAAGGAAATTTGGAACAAGCGGAAAGAATACTTCGTGAAAACGGTGTGAAAATACTTGATATAACAGAAGCAAAATAAATTTTAGGCATCTCGTCCTGCGGGATGCCTGTTTTTAGGGGTGATTTTTATGATATATTTTGATAATGCCGCGACAAGCGGTAAAAAACCTGTTTCGGTAATAAATGCAGTTGGATATGCAATGAATAATTTGTCTGCTAACCCAGGAAGAAGCGGTCACGATTTATCTGTAAAAACTGCAGACGCGGTGTTTGCCGTCAGAAAAAAACTGTCGGAGTTTTTCGGTTCGGAAGGTGCGGAAACTGTTGTGTTTACCCAAAACTGTACCCACAGTATTAACTGTGTTTTAAAGGGTGTATTGAAAAAGGGTGACCATATTGTAATTTCCGAACTTGAACATAATGCGGTTATGAGGCCGCTTAAAAAATTGAGAGCAAGTTTTTCGGTTGCAAAAACAGGGAAAACTGTTGCCCAAACACTTGAAAATTTCAAAAATGAAATAAAACCAAATACCAAACTTGTTCTAA
>CAYQFW010000155.1:0-3670 GCA_964416955.1 uncultured Ruminococcus sp. | reverse complement strand
GGTCTTATCTCCTATCTGTAATTTAACATCTGCCTTAGATTTAAATAAAGCTGCTTTATCAGTGTTAACTGCAACAAACTCAACGCCCTTAACACCAGCGTCAACCATGCGGTTTACAGCGTTTCCGCCGCCGCCGCCGACACCTACAACTTTAATTTTTACTACATTTGCTAATTCTTCTGCTACTTCAAATGGCATTTTTTCTTCCTCCGTGTTTATGTAAATTAGAAATAGTACGCAATTATTCAATCATACAAATAAATAATAACACACCTTTTTTCAAATTTCAATACTTTTATTACAATTTTGTTACTTTTTTTATTTTATATCAGTCTGCACAAAAGTTCCTTGTGTATTTTGACTATTCCACATAGATAAATCTATCTTTCCTGTGTCATTTTGGTCAATGCTTTTTATCATTGAATTAAGATGTTTTATCTTATATTCCAAATCAACAGCAGTACCGAAGTTCACAATAAACCTATTTTCCACCTTAGCCTTAAGATTTACCGTATCGGTTATATCAACATAATCAACCGAAATTTTATATTCTTCAAACCCGTCAATAATGAATTGAACCTCTTCGTGAGAAGAATCAGTCTCAAATTCCACCGCACTTCCCACTTTACATTTAATCTTGTCGCTGATTATCAATATAACATTTTCGGGTTCTTCGCTATAAGAATTAAGTGTCCAACCGCTTTTGCTTACTGTATAATATTGATTCCCAACCACATAACAAGCATATTCTTTAGCATCAGTAACCTTCAAATTTAATGTGTCGGGCAAAGAACGTTCTATTTCCACACTTTCGATATAGGGTAAATTCTTTTTCAAAAGGTCGAGCGTTTCTTTCTTTGAGACTGTAAAAAGATTGTCTCCTTTTTCTATTCCGCAAGAAGCCACAATCTCTGCCCCCGAATAAACCTTACTTCCCTTTGCCGTGATATTGCTTATCGGGAATAAAACCGTAAGGCAAAGCACAACAGCAATTATTAAAGCAAATATTATGAACAAGGTAAAAAAAACCTTCAGTCTTCGTTTTCTTATCTTTTTTTGGCGTTCTTTTCGTTTTTTCAAGAACTCGTCATTTTGATAATTTTGTTTCAAAATATCATTCCTTAAATAATTTTAATATCTGCGCCAACAGATTGCAAATTTGAAACTATATCTTCATATCCGCGAAGTATGTGCGAAATTTCGGTAATATTTGTTTCACCCTCTGCCGCAAGTGCCGCTGTCACAAGCGCTGCACCACCGCGAAGGTCGGTACATTTGCAAGTAGCACCCGAAAGTGAAGAAACACCTTCTATGATCGCAATTTTTCCTTCAACTTTAATTTTTGTACCCAAACGGTTAAGTTCATCGACATAACGGAAACGGTTTTCAAATATATTTTCAACAAAAACACAGGTTCCGTCCGCACGAGAAAGCATAGCTATTACAAGCGGTCCTGCATCGGTTGGAAAACCAGGGTATACAAGACTTCTCACAGTTGGCACGCGGCAAAGTCTGTCAGGCGATGCTACCGTAAGAGTTTTACCGCTCAACTTAATATCTGCACCGCTTTCACGAAAAAGTGAAAGACAAGAAACCATATGCGAAGGCATTACATTATCCAATGTAAGTTTACTTCCCGTAACCGCCGCACAGGATAAATATGTAGCGGCAACGATACGGTCAGGGATAATTGTGTGATAAGTGCCCTTTAACTTTTCGACACCCTTTATATATATGGTGTCCGAACCGCAACCGCAAATTCTCGCACCTGCACTGTTGAGAAAATCACCCAAGTCACTTATTTCAGGTTCGCGCGCAGCATTGTGTATAACCGTAGTTCCCTTTGCAGTCGCTGCCGCCAAAATAATATTTTCTGTTGCTCCCACACTTGGAAAACTTAAATGAATTTCAGTGCCTGTAAGTCCGTTAGGTGCTTCGCAATAAAGGTTGCCATGTTCTTCATTTATCACCACACCCAACTTTTGCAAAGCAGACAAATGTAAATCTATAGGGCGCGGGCCCAGTTCACAGCCACCAGGACTGCTTATAACAGCTTTACCCATTCTGCCGATTATAGCGCCTAAAAACATTACCGAAGAACGCATTTCACGCATAAGGCTGTCGGGTATACTGAAAGCATTAACACAACTCGCGTCAACAATGACGCTTTTATCTTCGCGTTTGCAGTCGCAACCTAAAAATTCAAGTATTTTAAAGGAAGTATCAACATCAGAAATATCGGGACAATTATGTATTACGCACTCACCGTTACATAGCAAAGTTCCTGCCAATACAGGTAAAACGCTGTTTTTGGCACCTTGCACCGTAATTTTACCCGAAAGTTTCTTATTACCGTTAATTACTATCTCTGACATAAAGCACCCCGCAAATACAAATTGAATCACAATTCATACTATGCGAAAATGCATTATTTGTCACGCTGAAGTATATAACTGCATTATTATTTCATAAATTCGTTCATTTGAATCAATTATTGCATTTTTAAGTGCTGCAGCACTCATCTTTTCAAGTTTGGGTCTATTCTCAATTAAAACTTCAACCGCTTTAATAAGACTTTCACCCGAAAGGTCCTTTTCTTCAATAAGCTCTGCCGCACCGCCTTTTTTAAGAGTTAAGGCATTATGGTATTGATGATTTTCTGCTACATACGGTGACGGGATAAGCACAGAAGGTTTGCCGCAGGCCTGCAATTCGCCAAGGGTTATTGCCCCCGCTCTGCAAATCACCAAATCTGCCGCCGCCATACAAATATCCATATCATTTATGTATTCGCGTATAGTAACATTGCTTGATAATTCTGTACCCTTAAGACTTTCAAGCATTGTTTCATATCCAACTTTACCTGTGGCATGAATATGATAAAACTTGTCTGTGCCGTTATGCCACTTAATTAGTTCACTCACCGCTTCATTGACACGGCGAGCACCAAGAGAACCGCCAAACGAAAGTATAAGCGGCTTATCGCCGAGACCTAATTTTTGGCGTGCGGTTTCTCTGTCCACCGACAAAAGTTCGCTTCTTATCGGATTGCCTGTAATTATAGGCTTTTTATTAAGTTTTAAATACTTTTCTGCTTCGGGCATTGCAAGCATTACCCTATCAGCCTTTGGCGCTAACATCTTTGTTGTAACACCCGGAAAAGCATTTTGCTCGTGTATGGCGGTTTTTATACCAAGCTGCTGAGCCGCACGAAGTACAGGACCGCTTACATAACCGCCTGTACCCACAACCACATCCGGCTTAACCTGTTTTAGAATTTTTTTAGCGCTCATAATTGAAGTTGCCGCTAATTTTACAGCCGAAACATTATGAATAATAGCGCTTGGAGATAAACTTCTTCTAAATCCCGCAACCTTAATTGTATAAAAATTGTATCCCTTTTCGGGCACTAATTTTGCTTCTAACTTTTCGGCAGTGCCGATATAGGAAATTTCCGCATCGGGATGCTGTTGTTTTATATAATCAGCAACCGCTAATGCGGGGTTTATATGTCCTGCCGTACCGCCGCCTGCAAAGAGTATTTTCATATTAACACCTTCTACGTTTTTTCAACATTTGCGCTACGCGATACCGAGAGCACAACACCCATTTCCGCCAAGAGAATGAGAAGTGAAGTACCGCCGTAACTAAAGAACGGCAGACTGATACC
>CAYQFW010000154.1:0-3683 GCA_964416955.1 uncultured Ruminococcus sp. | reverse complement strand
CGTGAAAGTGAAACCGTTATTCACGCTATTCACGCTCACCACGGCGAAGTTGAAGCAAAAACGCTCATTGCTTGCATCGTTCAAGCCGCAGACGCTATTTCTGCTGCTCGCCCGGGTGCCCGCCGCGAAAACATTGAAAGCTACATTAAAAGACTTGAAAAATTAGAGGAAATCGCCAATTCCTTTAACGGTGTTGAAGGCTCATTTGCAATTCAGGCAGGCCGCGAAATCCGCATAATCGTCAAACCCGAGGTTGTTACAGAAGACCAAATGGTTCTCATGTCACACCAGATTGCCGAAAGAATCGAGAACGAACTCGAATATCCGGGGCAAATCAAGGTTAACGTTATCCGCGAAAGCCGTGCTGTTGACTACGCAAAATAATCAAAAAATACGCCTTGCAGAAATTCTGCAAGGCGATTTTTATGCACATATTGTCATTGCGAAGAACGAAGTTCTGAAGCAATCTCGCAAATAAAAGTTGCGACCGGATTGCTTCGCATTCGCTCGCAATGACTAAAAATTTTATTTATATTCTTCGAAACATATTCCCCTATCGGCAATTTCTTTTGCAATTTCGGGTGAATCTATATAGCGGAAATGCCAAGGCTCATAACCGATTTTGGTGATTTCCGTCTTATCTTCGGGATAGCGTAAAATAAAGCCGTATTTAGCCACTTTTTTGTGAACTTTTTTGAAAATTTCATCAACACTTAAAAGCTCGGCAATAGTCCTGTAAAATTTACCGTCTTTCACAATACCAACATCAATAGCCATTCCTGTATGATGCTCGGAATAACCGGGCATTGCGGCATATTTTTTTGCATATTCTGGTCCATGTTTTTCTACATAACCCTTATAAATTTTTTCCTGCTTTTTAACACTTCTGTAAACCGAATCAAGTTCTATGTGGATACCGTCATTTTGAAGCAATTCTTCACGCAAACTCAAATATGCCTCATAGGTCTTTTTCTCGATTTGGTACTCTTCGTCAAATATATTTTTAACGGTTATTATTTCAATCGTTTTTTCATAGCCGTCAGGTAATTTATTATCCCCATTTATTAAAACAAGGTAATCAGTTTTTTTGTTTTGTTTCATAATTTAAAGTTCCTTTTAAAGTGTATTTATATCGCGGCGAAGTTGTGCTACAACTTCGCAATGGCTTGTTCGGGGGAATAAATCACAAGGGGTATATTCTTTAAGTTTGTACCCTTTTTCACCAAAAATTTTAATATCACGGGCAAGTGTAGCGCTATCGCACGAAACATAAACCACGCTTTGCGGTTTGAATTTATTGGCGATAGTTTCTATCACTTCCACACTGCAACCCTTTCGCGGTGGATCCACAATTACAGTATCGGCGGTAATACCTTCTTCTGCTAACTGACGTGCGGCATCAGTTGCGTCTGCACAGATAAACCGCGTATTTTTAATACCATTGATTTCGGCGTTGTGCTTAGCATCAACTATCGCTTCGGGAATGATTTCTACCCCGATTATACTTTTTGCCTCTTTTGCCATCGAAAGCCCTATTGTACCCGCGCCACAGTATAAATCTATAATGTTTTTGCCCTTAGAATTTACATATTCGCGCGCTTTCTCATAAAGTTTTTCCGCCATAGCGTGATTAACCTGATAGAAAGAAAGAGCAGAAAGCCGCACCTTCACACCGCATAAAATATCAGTTATATAATCGCTTCCGTAAATAGTCTTGCACTTGTCACCCAAAATCACATTGGTATCCGCTTTATTGATATTTATCTGCACACTTTTTAGCGCATCACCGCAAAGGGATAAAAGCGCGTCTACAAGCGTTTCCCTTTCAGGCAAGATTTCACCGTTTGCCACAAGGCAAACCATAATTTCACCTGTTTTTACGGCTTTACGGATATAAATATGTCTCAAAAAACCCTTATGGGTGGTTTCGTCATAAATGCTAATATCATTTTGTTTTGCCCAGCCGCAAACACATTCGGTGATGGCGCTGAAAATCTCGGGTTGCAAAAGGCAATCTTCACACGGAATTATCCTATGAGAATGGAAAGCATAAAATCCCGCTTTTATATCCTGTGACAGCGGATACTGCGCCTTGTTGCGATAGCGTTCGGGAGTGTTTGCTATAATCGGTTGAGGTTTCATATCCACCCCGCCGATACGCTTAATATTCTCGTAAACCTTATTCTCTTTAAGTGCCTTTTCCGCTTCATAGCTTATATGCCTATAAGCACAGCCGCCGCACTGAGTAAAGCATGGGCAATCGTTATCTATACGGCTTTTTGAAGGCTTTACAAGGGACAAAAGTTTTCCGTAAGCGTAAGTTTTTTTAACCTTTAAAATCTTGACCTTTGCCCTGTCTCCAACCGCTGTAAGCGGCACAAAAACCGCCATACCGTCGGCTTTGCCTACACCGCTACCCTCGGCAGTAACATCTACAATATCTAAAATATATTCTTCGTTTTTTTGCATAACTCTACTTCTTTATATTTTTTCTTAAATTATAACATAATTATAAAAATTAAGCAATGCCCTCCTTGTGTAAAGGAGGGTGGCGTGCCGTAAGGCGTGACGGGAGGATTGTAATTATATTTTTGCTAAAAACAATCCCTCAGTCATTTTTACAAAATGACAGCTCCCTTTACACAAGGGAGCCGCTTTTTTAACCTATCTGCAAATCTTTCGGCTCTGCGATTGTGACGCCGTTAGATTTTAAAAGCTCGGTTGCTTTGTCTTCTTCTGCCAACTGCATAATCATATATGCCTTGCCATTTTGGTGACCGAAAATTGAGTACATATAGTGCACATCAATATATGTACTCAATTTTCGGTCACCAAAAATTGAGTACATATAGTGCACATCAATATTTTCCTTTACCAAGATTTCCAAAACACCACTCAAAGCACCTGGTTTATCGTCGATGGCAACTGCTAAAACAGGAGTTTCGGTGAAGATAAGACCTTCTGCCTTTAACACCTTTTCAGCCGAAGCGTTATCGGCAGTAATCATACGAAGAAGTCCGTAATCGGCAGTTTCGGCAATATTTATTGCACGAAGGTCTACCTTATTTTCGGACAAAATTTTGGTAACATCCAAAAGTGAGCCTGCTTTATTTTCAAGAAATACAGTAATCTGATTTATAGCCATAATACACACTCCTTAAATTTTACGCTTATCAATAACGCGAACAGCTTTGCCTTCACTACGTGCAATAGTCTTGGGGTCTACAAGGCGAACCTTAGCATAAATACCGAGCATCGCCTTAAGCGCTGCTACGAGTTGCTTTTCTTTTTCGGTAATCTGACCGAGTGAATCAGAGAAGATTTCAGGTGTCATTTCCACGAGAACTTCGATAGTATCGCTATGGTTTACACGGTCAACAACTATCTGATAGTTTGCGGGATAGCCGTTTTCAAGAAGTACTGCTTCAATTTGTGACGGGAATACGTTAACACCCTTAACAATAAGCATATCATCGCTTCTACCCATAGGCTTCTTCATTTTAACAAGGGTACGTCCGCAAGAACATTTTTCACGTGTTAAAACGGTGATATCTTTTGTTCTGTAACGAAGTAGCGGGAAGCCTTCTTTTGTAATAGAAGTGAATACCAATTCGCCCTGACTGCCTTCGGGCAAAACTTCCAAAGTATCGGGGTCGATAATCTCAGCAATAAAGTGGTCTTCA
>CAYQFW010000153.1:0-3685 GCA_964416955.1 uncultured Ruminococcus sp. | reverse complement strand
GTGTGAACGGCGGTTCGGTTACCGCTATCATTGCAAAATGCAAGCAAAAGGGCATTTTGATTAAGGAAGTAAGCCCGCAAAAATTAGATTATTATTGTTCGGGTGCCAATCATCAAGGCGTAGCAGTGCTTTTCGCCGAACAGGAATATTGCTCGGTTGAAGATATTTTGAATTACGCCAAAGAGCGCGAAGAAAAACCTTTTATAATTATTTGTGACGAAATAGAAGACCCGCATAATTTAGGCGCTATAATCCGCACGGCAGAATGTTGCGGGGTTCACGGTATCATTATCCCAAAACGGCGCAGCGCTTCCCTTAATGCAACGGTTGCTAAAAGTGCCAGCGGTGCGCTCGAATATATGCGTGTTGCCCGCGTGACCAATATTCCAAACACCATAGATATGCTAAAAGAGAACGGCGTTTGGGTATTTGGCGCAGATATGGACGGTTCCGATTTTGAAAAGGTTGATTTTGACTGCCCATGTGCTCTTGTCATCGGCAACGAAGGTAAAGGTATAGGCACACTTACCGCCAAAAAATGTGACCAAATTGTAAGCTTGCCAATGTTTGGCAAAATAAACTCACTCAACGCTTCGGTTGCGGCAGGCGTTTTAATGTACCAAGTTGTACAAAAAAGAAGAAGTTAAAATTAAACGGAGATTGTGATGAACATTTTTTCAAAAACTAAGGAAAATGACAATTTAACAATTGAACAACCCGAAGAAAAAATCGGTTTTTCAGGCACACAAGGTCCTGCTCCTTCACACAGGCTTACTCCTGACGAAGTTTTAGGCACTAACAACCACAAAACCCCCTCTTATGACGGTAAGTCTGCTTTGGAATCTTTGAGAAAACGAATGCAGACCATTAGCGAGCAAAATGCAGAAGAACCAAAAAAAGAAGAGACGAAACCTGTTACATCAACCCCAAAAAAAGAAGATAACATTACCGAAACAGTTACTAAAACAGAAACCGCTCCTATGTCTTTGCTGGAAAAATGCAAACCATTTATTACTGATAAAAACGGCAACGATGCTTCGGTTTCTTCTGCCCCGCTTTACAAACTTGAAAGTGTGGCTGACATTCTTAAAAGTGACGGTCAAAAAACCATTGATGCTTTGGCAAAAAAATATGATATAACGGTTGATTATCTTGGAAAATATGTTGAGAAAAAAGCTCTTGAAGCCGAAACAGAGATTAAAGAAACCACAAAAAAAGAACCCCCACATATAACCGAAGAAATTAAAATAAAAGCCGTTTTTGACAATGTCCAGTCAAGCGTTCCGCTCGAAACTTCCGAAGTCTTTGGCACCCCCGAAGAAACCGACTCTTCCACTATAACTTTCACCCCTGTGACAGCCCCTGAAAACGATAAACCGAAGATTTTCGTTTCAAGCAACACGCAAAATATTGATTTAACAGGCGAAATTGCGCCGCTTGAAAACCCAATTCACGACTATAAAACAGAACAGATAACCCTTGAAAAAAGTGAATTTGAAGATTTTGAGCCAAAAAATGAAATCAAAAACGAAGTTGATGTAAAAAAACACATAAGAACATTCTCTGTTTCAAAACGCAGAAGTTTCTTATCTGTTTCATTTTCGGTTATACTAACGGTAATTATCGCATTTATGAAATTACCCTTTATGTCAGAACTGATTTTAGGACAAACCAAAACTGTTATGATTGTTATGACTTCGCTTACAGCAATTGTAACATTATTAAACGCGGATATGTTCTGCTCACTTACTAAAATTTTCAGAAAATCCTCTTCACCTGATATTTGTATGTCTTTCGCTGCGTTATTTGTGTTAGCTTATGCTGTTATGGGAATTATTGCAGGTGAAATAGTTCTCGATATGCTTTTGCTTCTGTGTATATTACTTTGTTTCAGAAGTCTCGGTAAATTCAGAAAAGACTCATATATGCTTTCAAACCTTAAGCAAATTTCTGTCAGTTCCCCAAAAAGTGCAGTAAAACTCATCGACGATTCGGCTGTAACCTTTGCAATGGCAAAGAACTCTATTGAAGGTGATACACTCATAGCCGCTCCCCAAAAATGCATGCGAATAAATGATTTTATAAAATACTCCACTTTTGGAACATTTTTAGGCGGTAAACTTCCGCTTATCACCGTTTTGTCCTTGATTTTTTCTGTTATCACAGGGCTTGCCGCTTTGTCATATTACGGCGCTGTAATGCACGGACTTTACGCCGCAGCGGTTGTTCACTGTTTTTCTGCTTTGCCCTGCCTTTTCTTCATAAATAATTTTCCGCTTTATGCAACAGCCAAAAAACTAAACAAAACAGGCGGTATGATTGCAGGTCAGGCAGCGGCATCTCATATTGAAGCCGCAAATGCATTAGTGCTCAATTCTGCCGACATTTTCCCTGCGGGAACGGTTACACTACATCAAATGAAAGTTCTTTCAGAAAACAATCTTGATGAAACTATTTTGCGCGCCGCCTCCCTTACAGAATGTTTAAACAGTCCTTTAGCACCGATTTTCAAAAAAATTGCAGGCGAAAGCAATATAACAACACTCCCCGATTCAGATACTATTAAATACGAAGAAAGAATGGGAATTTCGGGTTGGGTTAACGATAAACTTTTATTTATCGGCAACAGAACCCTTATGGAAGCGCACGGGATAAAAGTTCCCGATGTTGAAGTTGACCGAAAGATTCTCAGGAACGGATACTTTCCGATTTATGTTGCAAGTGCTGACAAAATTTGCGCCTTGCTCGTAGTCCAATATTCTGTCGACCCTGATGTCGCCTACCATCTGCGCAGACTCACAAAAATCGGTGTCACTCTTCTTATAAACAATACCGACCCTAATATCTCAAGTGAAATGATTTGCGATTATTTGGGGCTTTATGAAGATTCGGTTATGATTATGACCAATGCAGGTTATCATATGTATAAAAATGCAACCACGCCAAGAGACAGTTGCTCGGCTCCTGCAAGTTTTAAGGGCGGTGCTATAGCGATTGCAAAAATTATGAACTATGCAAATAAAATCAAACGTTCAAATACATTGCTCACTATTCTTTACATCATTTCCGCCATACTCGGCATAATGATTTTCACCTATTCTTCGTTTGCAGGTTCGGGCACTATAATCGGCGGCGGTACTGTTCTTTTGTATTCGCTTATTTGTACCGTCTTATCCTACCTGCTTTACCTAACACAAAAACCCTAAAAGGAGGCTCCTTTATGTCAAATAATAAAAAATTCTACATTACTACTGCTATTGCTTACGCTTCAAGCAAGCCGCATATCGGCAACGCTTACGATATTGTGCTTGCCGATATGATTGCGCGTTACAAAAAACAGCAAGGCTTTGATGTATTCTTAATGACAGGTTCTGATGAACACGGACAAAAAATCGAAGAAAAAGCTAAAGAAACAGGTATTACACCAAAAGAATATGTAGACAATGCCGCAGGAACTATTAAAGAAGTTTGGCAAAGCCTTAATACAAGATTTGATAAATTTATAAGAACAACCGATGCTGACCACGAAAAAGCAGTTCAAAAGATTTTTACAAAGCTTTACGAGCAGGGCGACATATACAAAGGTCACTACGAAGGTAAATACTGTGTACCCTGTGAATCTTTCTTCACCCCGTCGCAGTTAGTAGACGGCAAATGCCCCGACTGCGGACGCGAAGTTATCGAC
>CAYQFW010000152.1:0-3702 GCA_964416955.1 uncultured Ruminococcus sp. | reverse complement strand
GCCATCGGCATTTCCTATGCCGACGAATACTACAACGTCAGCACCATCGATGAAGAGGGTGTCTACCAAGCCGCCAAAGCTTTCGGCGCAGAGGGCATCATGACCCTGGCCACCGATATGCCTATGCGCAGCGTGGCCTACGCCTGCAAGAAGCTGGGTCTGGTGGGTATCAGCTACGATACCGCCGTTAAGGCCACCGACAAGGGTGAGATGATCAAAGCCTTTGAAGCTGCCGGCGTGGAGCACCCCTGGTACTACATTATCAGCGACCCTGCCAAGGCCGGGGATGTGCTGGATAAGATCACATATCCTTGCATTACAAAGCCC
Organism: uncultured Ruminococcus sp.; assembly: GCA_964416955.1. Classification (GTDB taxonomy): domain Bacteria; phylum Bacillota; class Clostridia; order Oscillospirales; family Acutalibacteraceae; genus UBA737. The sequence continues at coordinate 3,375 of CAYQFW010000152.1, read as the reverse complement.
ACAGATAACGCCGGTAGCCGGGGCGTCATGCTGGTCAATAACCGGCAGGAACTGGAAGACGCTCTGTCCTACAGCTCCGAAAATGGCCGCAGCGGCGCGGTGATCGCGGAAGAATACATGGTCGGCCCGGAAGTCAGCGTGGAGGTCATCGCCTGGCAAGGCATACCCCATGTGCTGCAGGTCACGGACAAGCTGACCACCGGCGCACCCCACTTTGTGGAGATGGGCCACAGCCAGCCCAGCCGTCTGTCTGCCGCTGATCTGGAAAAGATCCAGGATCTGGCCTGCCGCGCCGTCAAGGCCGTGGGTATCCAAAACGGCCCTGCCCATGTGGAAATCATGTTAACCAAAGAAGGCCCCAAGATGGTGGAGCTGGGCGCCCGTATGGGCGGTGACTGCATCACCACCCACCTGGTACCCTTGTCCACCGGCATCGATATGATCAAGGCGACCATCGACATCTGCCTGGGGCAGACTCCGGACATCGAGCCGAAATTTGCAAAGGGCTCCGCTATCCGCTTCTTTGATGTGCCTTGCGGCACCATCACCGCCATCGAGGGCGTGGAAGATGCACAGGCGATCGATGGCGTCCGGGAAATCTCTTTTACCAAGCAGGTGGGTGACACCGCCGGCGAAATCGGCTCCAGCACAGACCGGGCGGGCTTCGTGATCGCCCAAAGCACCGATGCTTCTGCAGCAGTGACAGTTTGCGAACAAGCGCAGAAAATAATTGAAATTCAGATTAACGGATAAGGAGAATCTATCATGGGTAGAAAAACTGTTGCAATCAAAAGTTGGCTAAAAGGAACAGCTGTGGGCACATGGCTGCGACGCCGCAGATGGAATGCTGCACTTCTTAATGAAAATGAAACAATGAATATAGTGAATAAATATACAGCGGGGGGGGGGGTAAGCGAATCTGAGAAAGCTACCATAGTTCAAGACGTTTTGAACATGGCAAAAAAATATCGATTTAGCGCAGATGAATATTTTTGCTATAACTTCCGCGAGAAGAGTGAGGAAGAACGCAAGACATTTTGTGCTGACCTGACAAGAATCGATATTTGTGAAAGCTTGAACAGGCCTGAAAACCGCGTCATTTTCAATGATAAGATGAAAACCTACACATACTTCGGCAAGTATTACGGACGAGACTTTTGTGGAGTAAAAAGTGCAAAAGATGTTGAGAGTTTTAAGGCGTTTGTAGTAAAACACAAAAAGTTCTTGCTAAAACCGTCAGAAAGTTCTTGTGGTCAAGGAATCAGACTTCTTGATTTGACTGATTGTGGTGATGTCGATACGCAAATCAAAAGTCTCCTTAACCAGTACTGTTCGCAGGGTGGGGATGGCTTTGTTGCTGAGGAACTGATCGTTCAGGTTCCTGAGCTGGCACAGTTCCATCCAGAATCCGTTAATACGATTCGCGTTGCAACCGTTCGTTTTGATGATGGAGCTGAGGTGATAGCATCCTTTTTGCGGATGGGTTGCGGAGGCAGCATAGTTGATAATGTCGGTTTTGGCGGCGTTTTCGGTGTGCTGGACATTTCTACCGGAGAGATTGTGGCGGTTTCGGACAAAGGCGGCAACAAATTCACGAATCATCCGGATACAGGCGTTGCTATGCTTGGGTTTAAAATCCCCCGGTGGGAAGAAGCGAAAGCTTTGGCCCAGGAACTCGCAACCGTTGTTCCGAGCAACCGCTATACCGGATGGGATTTGGCATTGACCGAAAAAGGATGGATCATGGTTGAGGGCAATGCATCGGGCCAGTTTGTATGGCAGATTCCCACACAGAAGGGCTTTATGAATGAAGTCAATCAAATTTTACACAGACTGGGAAGATCTCAGATTACACAAAGAGGAGTTTGACATTTTATTGCCTGTGAATGTGCAAGCAGCGAATGTTGATCCGAAAATAGTTGAGGAGATGCTTTTATGGAACTGAAAGGAAAACGGCTGTTGGTTTTGGGATGCGCAAACAATGCACCCGATATCAAGAGTTTTTCGGATAAATACGGCGTGACCATCGTGGTCGCCGGTAAGACCTTTGCCAAAGAAATCCAGGAAATTACCGAGGAGCGGTATGTGATCGACATTCTGAATCGGGAAGCACTGGCTATGCTGATTCAGGAGAAGAACATTGACGGTGTGTTTGTTGGCGGCAACGAGAACATCATTTCCGCAGCCATCGATGTGACGGAAAAGCTGGGCTTGCCCTTCTATTCCTCCCGGCAGCTGTGGGATACCTTGATGAACAAGCGTCTATTTAAGCAGGCTTGCCGTCAGTACGGTGTGCCCACCATGATGGATTTTGAGATAGACGAAAACGATCTGGAGGACTCTGCAAAGAAACTGGAGTATCCTGTGGTTATCAAGCCTGTTGACAACTGTGGCAGCACCGGCGTTATGAAGTGCGAGCGGGCCGAGGACTTTGTGGAACTGTATCAGTTTGCCAAGAGCAATTCCCGTACCGGCGAGGTTACGGTGGAGGAATTCAACGACGGCTTCGAGATCTGCACATACTATACTTTTGTAGATGGCAAGGTAACAACCAGTTCCATGGCTGATAAATATGTCAGAGGCAACGCAAACAGCTTTATTCCTTTGGCGGAGATCTATGCATATCCCTCTCAGCATCTGCCGTTGTTCATGGAAAAAATTGATAAGAATATGCGCGAAATGCTGTTGGGGCTGGGTATCCAAAACGGTATTACCAGTATGCAGGGCTTCTATAAGGACGGCAATATCAAGTTCTTTGAAATGGGTTACCGCCTGGGCGGTACGGCGCAGTACCGCTATACGGAACACCTGAACGGTGTGAACAGCCTGCATATGATGATGGCCCACGCCCTGACCGGCAAGATGCAGGGCTGTGACCAGGACTGGGATGATGCAGCTTTTAGAAAGCCTTGCTGCACTCTGACACTCCTGTCTAAAGGCGGCACTGTGGCTAAGATCGAGGGCGTGGAAGAGGCGCGTAAGATGCCGGAAGTTCTCTACATTGAGAATCGCTACAAGGTGGGCGATACCATTGTTGCCACCCGGACCACTTCCCAGTTCCATGTGCGCATCTACATCGTTGCGGATAATGAGGAACACATGAAGAAGACCATCAATTATCTGCAAGACTCCATCAAGGCTTACGATACCAACGGTGAGAGTATGCTGATTACCCATTTTGATACAGACAAACTGACCTTTGGCGAAAATCGTTTCCAGTAATTCAAAGGCGTGAAAAGAGGACAGTTATGAAGATTCTGATGCTCTCAAACTACTATAAACCGGAGCAGGCAGCAAGTAATTACCTCGGAGAAAATAAGCGGGAGGCCTTTGCTGAAGCCGGTTTTGATATGGTGTTGCATACACCGGTGCCTT
>CAYQFW010000151.1:0-3739 GCA_964416955.1 uncultured Ruminococcus sp. | reverse complement strand
ATATCAAATACTCTACTGCTTTACAATATGAAATATGATTTTAAACGATTATTTTGGTACATATATCTGGCAAATTTTTTGTTAAAAAATAGACAATGTAAAATGCGCAAAATCTATTGCATTTTAGCGGTAAAAAATGTATAATTATATGGATAATGCTAAATTAAGAAGAAAGAGTGAAAAATATGCTTAATTACAAAATCGAAGGCGGTAATCTTCCTGTTGTAATCTGTTATCCAAAAGCAGGGCAAACACTTTGTACCGAAAGCGGTTCAATGAGTTGGATGAGTCCTAATATGCGAATGGAAACAACCTCAGGCGGCGGAATAAAAAAAGTTTTCGGCAGACTGTTTTCGGGCGAGTCACTTTTCATCAACGAATACACCGCAGAAACCTGCGAAGGTATGATTGCTTTCGCTTCATCGTTCCCAGGTTCCATTATCCCCTACGAAGTCACCGAAGGCAACGGAATAATCGTTCAGAAGCGCGGTTTTCTTGCAATGGAAAAAGGACTTGACCTTTCGGTTTACTTCCAAAAGAAAATCAGCAAAGGATTTTTCGGCGGCGAAGGTTTTATTATGCAAAAAATTTCGGGCAACGGTCTTGTCTTTTTAGAAATTGACGGCTACTGCAAAGAATATGACCTTGCAGCAGGCGAAAGCATTGTAATTGACACAGGCTATCTTGCCGCTATGACCGAGAGTTGCACAATGGACATTGAAACCATAAAAGGCGCTAAAAACATCTTCTTCGGCGGTGAAGGTCTTTTTAACACCAAAATCACAGGTCCGGGCAAAATTTACATACAGTCTATGCCTGTTATTAACACCGCAAATGCTCTTATTCCCTATTTGCCGAGCCCTTCTTCCGATAATAACAACGGTATCAAGATCAACTTCGGCAACAACTGATTTTTATGCATAATTAAATGGTGAATTCAAACCATAAATATAATACACAATTAAAGAAAGGTAAATTGAAATGACTTTTTATCTTAAAGGGGTAAACTTACCCCACAGGAAAAACACTGCAAATTCTCCCGCTGTGGAAATGCCACCTGTAACCACCGTGACTATTCCCACATCAATGCATATAGGAGCACCCGCAAAAGCAATCGTTAAAAAAGGCGATAAAGTATTTGTAGGCACTCTTATAGCTGAAGCTGGCGCAGGTCTTTCTTCACCCGTTTATTCAAGTATTTCGGGCACAGTAAATGCTATAAGCGAAGTTTTGCTTTCAAACGGTTCAACTTGCGAAGGCATTGTGATTGAGTCCGACGGTGAAATGACTCTTGACAGTAATATAACTCCTCCAGAAATTAACAACCGCGCAGATTTAATTGAAGCTTTGACAAAAAGCGGTATTGTCGGTCTTGGCGGTGCAGGTTTCCCAACAGCAGTTAAATTCAAAACGGACAAGCCGATTGAAGAACTTGTAATTAACGGCGCCGAATGTGAGCCCTATATCACAAGCGATACTGTCACTATGCTCACCAAAGCAGATTTAATGAAAAAGGCTATCGAAACACTTGTAAAATATTTCGATATTAAAAAGGTTATCATAGGCATTGAAAAAAACAAGCCGCAAGCCATTGCTAATATGAAGAAAACCGCTTCGGAGCTTTCTAATACGGAAGTCAAGGTTTTACCAAGCGTTTACCCGCAAGGCGGCGAAAAGGTTTTGGTTTATCACACCACAGGAAAAATCATTCCCGAAGGCGCTCTGCCGATTGATGTGGGTTGTGTGGTTTGCAACTGCACCACTATTGCAGAAATCGGCAAATATCTGAAAACAGGTATCCCGCTTGTTTCCAAAACCATTACGGTTGACGGCGATGCAATCGAAAAACCGCAAAATGTCACCGCACCTATCGGTACTGCAATAAAAGACGTTTTCGAGTTTTGCGGAATAAAGAAAGATATTGCAAAGGTTCTCTACGGCGGTCCGATGATGGGTATTTCTGTAACCGATACCGAAAAACCTGTTATCAAAAACACCAACGCTTTGTTAGCTTTCTCAAAAGAACAAAATTATACTCCCAAAACCACAGCTTGTATCCGTTGCGGTTCATGTACCAACCATTGTCCGTTCGGTATAAGCCCTGTAGCAATTCTTAAATCCTACAAGGTTAACGATTATGAAGGTATGAAAAAAGCAGGTGCGCTTTTATGTATGGAATGTGGTTGTTGTACCTATGTATGCCCTGCAAAAATACCAAATGTTCAAAATAACAAACTTGCGAAACTTTCACTTCGCAACGAACCTAAAAAGGAGGTAAAATAGAATATGAATAATAAATTGCATATTTCGGTATCTCCTCACATTAGGAGTAAAATTTCAACTCAAAGCATTATGCTTGATGTAATAATCGCGCTTCTCCCTGCCGCTGTTGCAGGCTGTATAATTTTCGGTTTGTCGGCATTGTGGGTAATTCTCGTTTGTGTTTTGTCTGCAGTTTTATCCGAGTATGTATTCAATGCTATAACCAAAAGAACACAGACCATTTTTGATTTAAGCGCCATAGTAACAGGTCTTTTGTTAGCACTAAATCTTCCTGCTAACACTCCCCTTTGGCAAGGAGCTGTAGGTTCGGTGTTTGCTGTTATCCTTGTTAAATGCATTTTCGGCGGTATTGGTTGCAATCTTGTAAACCCTGCAATAACCGCCCGTGTATTTATGCTTGTTGCATTCACAAATTTAGCAACCCCCGCATTTCCCGTAGATGCTGTGTCCTCCGCCACTCCTTTGACAGAATTAGCAAACGGCACAACCCCTTCCTTTACAGATTTGTTCTTAGGTAATATCGGAGGCGCTATCGGTGAAACCTCCGCTTTAGCAATTCTTATAGGCGGTATCTATCTTATTTGCCGACGTGTTATTACATGGCATATTCCTGTATCAATAATAGGCAGTGTGTTTGTCTTCAGTTTCCTTTTGGACGGATTCAGTTTCACAAATGCTCTCGCTTGGATTTTGTCAGGCGGTCTTTTCCTTGGCGCTTTCTTTATGGCTACTGACTATGTAACCTCCCCCGCCACCGCAAAAGGCAAAACAATTTATGGTATAGGTATCGGTATTATAACAATTTTAATCCGTTTCTACGGCAACTACCCCGAAGGTGTTTCTTTCGCAATACTTATGCTTAACATTTTGAACCCTTACATTGAAAAGGCTTCACGCAGAAAATTGTTCGGGGGTAAAAAATATGATTAAAAATTTAAAGAGCGCTATTGCGCTTACAGTTATTTGCGCAGTTGTTTCGATTTTATTGGCTTTCACCAACAGCCTTACTTCCCCAATAATAAAGGAGCAAGAATCTGCCGCAGTTAACGATGCTCTTGCAGTTGTTCTGCCAAACGGTGAAGATTTTTCCCCAATAGAACTTGGCGAATATGAACTGCCCGAAACCATAACCGAAATTTACAGCGAAAAAAACGGCGGATATGTTTTCAAAATGACAACATCAGGTTATGCTTCAAACTTTGTAATACTTTGCGGTATTGACAAAGACGGTGTTGTAAAGGGCGCCACCTGTATTTCAAGCGGCGAAACATTGGGTGTTGAAAAAGATTATGGCGACACCTTAAAAGAGAAAACAACCGAAACCATTGATGCTGTTGAAACTATTTCAGGCGCTACCAAAACTACAGCCGCTTATAAAGACGCTGTTAAGGACGCACTCAACTCATTCACAATTTTAAACGGCGGAAGCGTTGATTTGCGTGACGAAGCACAGGTT
>CAYQFW010000150.1:0-3750 GCA_964416955.1 uncultured Ruminococcus sp. | reverse complement strand
AGACTACTTCATCTATTTTGATGAAATAGTCTTTCTTTTTTTCTGGAACTTTTTTACAGCCCTCTTCATTTTTATTTTACTATAATATCAACCTTGTTCGTCGTGGTGCTTCTGTCGCCGAGATATATCTCGAAGGCGCCGGGCTCTACGGTGTAGGTGCCGTCGGGGAGATAGAAGCCAAGGGATTCGTATCCGATCTCAAAGGAGAACTCTCTCTCCTCGCCGGGGGCGATCTCTTCCTTTTTGAAGGCTTTAAGCTCTCTGAGGGGACGCATCATTGATGCCTTCAGGTCGCGGATATAAAGCTGTACCGTTTCTTTGCCCGCTCTCTCGCCCGTATTCTTTACCTTTACGGAAAAGCAAAGCTTTTCTCCGGCCCTAAGATCTGCAAGGGAGACCTCCGTCTTATCTGCCGAGGGCTCGGAATACTCAAATGTTGTATATGAAAGTCCGTAGCCGAAGGGGTAGAGAGGACTTGCGGGGCAGTCGGTATAGCAGTTGGAGGCTCCCTCGCCGTAGTAGCCGTTGACCTCGCGGCCCGAGCAGGTAGTATTATAATAAAGGGGAATATGTCCCGTTCTGCGAACGAAGGTGACAGCCGCCTTGCCCGAAGGGGTATAGTCGCCGAATACCGTGCGAACTGCCGCGTGGGCAGCGCGGGTGCCGCCGTGCCATGCAATGAGGATAGCATCAAGATAAGGCTCGATCTCCTCAAGGGCAACGGGACGTCCGCAGAAGATGATGCCAACAGTCTTACAGCCCGACATCTTCGCCTTTCTTGCAAGCTCGATCTGAGCTTTGGGAAGAGAGATATCGGAAAGGCTTCTTGCCTCGCCTGTATCCTCATAGCTTTCGCCGAGGGCGAGAACTATGTGATTGGAATGGGAGAATATGTAGTTTGAGTCGTCGTTCATTCGACCGCCCGTGCACATAACGCGGCCGTCCCCTTCCCCTACGACGATCTCGTTCATAGCCTCCGCCATATTGGGAATGGAGGCGCCGAGATAGCCGTCAAGTGCCCAGCCGCCCTGAAGACCGCGGCGCTCAAAGGTGTAGGGGCCCGTAAGAGCAACGCTCGTTTTCTTTGGGAAGGGGAGCGCGCCGTTTTCGTTCTTTACAAGGACCATAGACTCTGCCGCAAAGCGCTCGGCTATCTTTACGAACTCATCGCGGTCAACCTTTTTGGGTGTGGCGTAGGGGTTATTGAAAAGTCCCTTTGCAAGCTTTATGCAAAGCACTCTGAGAACTGCAGTATCGATGGTTTCCATAGAAACCTTGCCCTCATTCAGAGCCTTTTCGAGGAATCGGAAGTATATCTCGTCTGCCATATCCATATCAAGGCCTGCGTTGAGAGCAAGGTGAGCGCAGTCATCCAGATCCTCTGCGATGCCCTGACGGATAAGCTGCTGAACGGAATACCAGTCGGAGATAACGAAGCCTTCAAAGCCAAGCTGTCCGCGAAGTATGTCTGTAAGATACTTTTTGCTTGAGGTAACAGGCACGCCGGAAATGTCGTTGAAGGAGGACATAACGGTGCCCACACCTGCCTTCACCGCCTCGCGGAAGGGGGCAAGAACTACGTTCTGAACGGTGTAATCGGAAATTTCAGTTCTGTGATAGTCGCGGCCGCCCTCGGAAAAGCCGTATCCGAGGAAGTGCTTTGCGCAGGCTACCATTGAATCGGGATCGGAAAGATCGTCACCCTGAAAGCCCTTGACGGTAGCCGCCGCCATCTGACCTGCAAGGTAAGGGTCCTCACCGTAGCCCTCGATAATGCGGCCCCATCTGGGATCGCGGCAAATGTCCATCATAGGAGAGAAGGTCCAGTTTGTACCCTCGCTTGTAGCATCAAGAGCTACCGTGCGGTAAGCCTCTCGGCAAAGCTCGGGATCAAAGGAGCAGGCAGACGCAAGAGGGATAGGGAGAACGGTGTGGTGACCGTGGATAACGTCACGGCCGAAAAGGAGAGGAATACCGCAATTTGATTCCTCAACGCAAACGCGCTGAAACTCGTTGAGCATCTCCACAACAACGGCCTTCTGCTCGTCGTTACCTGCAGTTGCGCTGGTGGAAAGGATAACGCTGCCGATCTCGCCCCGTCTGAGGCGCTCCATAAATCTGTTCTGAGAAGCCTCGTCCTCACAGGGCATAACCGCCTGATTGAGCTGACCTATTTTTTCGCGAACAGTCATTTTCGCAAGAATCTCTCTTGCTCTCGCTTCGAATTCTTTAAACATGGAAACCTCCGAAGGAAATTGTATATTATAATTTTATCAGTACTCCCGAGGATTGTCAAGTGCTTGAAAATCCGGATTCGTCGGTGAGGGAGATTTGGCGAACGCCACCTTCGTCGTCATCCTGAGGGGAGCAAACAATCCGGTGAATTGTTATGTGGCTCGCTTGCGAGACACGGGAGTCAAAACCATCCCATAGGATGGTGCCCTCTAAAAAGGGCAGGATCTGCGAAATTTGGTAGGCGTTATCGTAAGTCTTTTCGTAGATCCCGCCCCGAAGGGGCGCCCTCCCAGCGCCTATATTGGACTTAAATATTGCATTTATGAAAGCGCGCGCGAAGATAGATAATTGTTAAAGTTTGTTTTTTCTTAGTCTTCGCGCAGGGGTCAGGGTTCGACTACAGAAACATCCCACCGGGATATTCTTCCGCTCAGGATGACGACGAAGGTGCATTCGACGAAGCTTAACTCCCAAACAAACCGAAATACAAAGAATGAAGAAATCCGCCCGAGGGCGGATCCATTATTCATTATTCATTCTCTATCTTATACCTTCGAACGTATATCCTTCTCGGGAACTCGTCTCCTGCGGCGATTCCCTCCTTGGGGTCGTCAAATACAAGGGTAAGCTCGCCGGGGCGGCTTTCGGTGATATAGTTATATCCCGAGCAGCTCTGTCCCCATTTGCCGTCGCATTCCTCGAGAATTACGGCTTCAGACCAAGTGTGGCCCCCGTCGGTGGAGAACAGAAGGAAGGTATGGATATGACCTGAGGAGATAACGAGGGTGCCGTCCTGCATTTTGATAATGCGGGGCCATACTCCCCAGTCGTTCACGGTGTAGGGTGCCTCCCAGGTCGCGCCGTAGTCGTAAGAATGGGCAACGTAGAGGGGAGAATATATCTCGTGGCCGCCTGTTCTCAGCACTGCAACGATATGGCCGGTCTCCACCTCGATGCAGTCAGTCTCACAGTAGCCCTCGGCGTTTACGTCGGCGATGGGGTGAGTGTTGCAATCGGCAACGGTGGTGAGAAACTCAAAGGTCTCGCCCTTATCGTGGGAAACGATGCACCATGTGCGGTAGAGATAGAAGTCGTAGGGTCCGTGCTCCTTGAGCCAGGGGCAAAGGATTCGGTCGGACTTAAACTGACCGTACATCATAACGAGGATATCGCCGTTTGACATTTCGATAACACCTGTCTGGGCGCAGCCTGTGTGGCGGTTGTTGGAGTCGCCGTAGCCCATGGAAAGCTCGGGAATGTCAACGGGAGTGAAATGAGTTTCCACGTTGTTTTTCATAATATCGTCAAAGCTCTTTGCGCGGTGGACTGCAAGAACGAAGGGAACCTTCTCTTGCTCAAGATTAATAATCGAACGAAAAACCGCACTGCTCTCGCCGATGGCAAGATATGAGCCGTCCCTCAGCTGAGAGAAGGGAGCGCGGGTCGCTCCGGGTGCGCCCTCGTATTTCTCGAAGGTAACGCCGCCGTCCTCGGAGTAGAGGGAAAAGGCCTTGT
>CAYQFW010000149.1:0-3789 GCA_964416955.1 uncultured Ruminococcus sp. | reverse complement strand
ATTATAGTTAAGTGCTTTCGCTGCATCTCTTGCGGTTATGCCTCTCTTAGCATTAAATCTTAACCAGTGAAAAATCTTTTCGATAGATGTTCTTCTTCGGTCTTCACCATTATATCGTAAAGCGGCATCTGCTAACGAACAAAGCAATATCTTGGTATAATTGTCGCATATCTCCATCTTAAAAGGCTCGTTCAATAGCGGATTATATAATTCGTCCGTAAGCTGTGAAAAAATCACAAAATGCTTCTCACAATCATTGATTTTAGCAAACTCAGGCAAAACAATCAGATCTTCTCTTTTCACTTCTTCTACATTGTCCGTATCTACTATAAAATAATCGTCAGGCAAAACAAAAAAGCAGGAAAAATACGAATTTTCCGATAGGTTGTCCTCAGCCGAAACAGAGTGAACATCTCCGGGAAAAACTATCTGAAATGTACCGCGTTCGAGTAAATTCTCATGTTTCCCAATTTTTATACGTATACTTCCCTTATATCCCAACAATATCATTGGGTCGGTGGTCATTTTCCTTAAACCCGAATAATCATCCGTCCAAATCACATGACCTGCCATAATAGGCTTTATTATTTGGTTTCTTTTAAAACAAATAAAACGCATATAGTAATTTTCCACCTTTTTTAAAAAGTAAATATTTTATAAAACATAAGTACTTTTTACAATTATAACACTAAAATTATTTAATTTCAAGACAAATGCAAAGTTTTTAATTGAAACAGAACACAAATAGGATTTAACCACCTATTCTACATTTATATTCCGTCTAAAATAAGCCGCCCTGAAGCCTGAAGGAGTAAAATCTACTGTGCCGAAGATGATGACAATAACGGAAAGGTTGATTTTACTATCTCCGAAAATACCAAACTCACACCGTAAGATGAAAATATGAAACCCTTAGACAAAAAACCTTTACGGATATTACAAAACCCACTGACAAAAAAGCTCGGTTAGTCCGAGCTTTTTTCAGTATCTATCTTAAGGTCTTCATTTACCGCTATATTCTTTTTTTCTCTGATTATTGCCGTAATTTCAACAAAATCTTCCGATACGGCAATTTCATGAGATTTCACGCTATCGCCATAATCGTTTTCTAAAATTTTCAAAAGATTTTTTTCTGCTTCTTGTGTAGTAATTTTAACTGTGTGTTCCACCGCGAAAATAAATCTTTTTGTATAAATTTTAACAGGCACTTTTTGCCCGAAAAGTTTCATTTGCCAAATGTTTTCCTGTGTTTCAAAAACGCCCTTTTCCGCCCCTAAATAAAGCGGAATTTTAATGGTAAAAAACTCTAAAACACGCTTTTTCTTTGTCTTACCGTTTGGTATTGCTTCTTTACTTACAAGCGGTTCTTTCACGGTGATTTCGGTTTCGGTTTCGGCTATAATTTCCCCGCGTGAGCGTACAAACCTCGTACCGTTTAAGCTTTCAATTATACCCGAAACTAAAACATCGCCTTTTTTAACAACATCCCCCACCTTTACAACACAGTTGCCCGATTTTACATCAATATGCTTTATAACTCCGACTTCGGCAGCAACCAAATTGCTGGCGTCGGTATTATCCGTACTATTTTCGGTAATTTCGGTGACATTTACCGTTAGTTTACACCCTTCTATATTAAGGCTTCCCCAAGCCAATTTATCGTTTTTAAGCAACATTTCCTGCGCGTCTGCTTTAGCGTTTATTTTACTTTTTCTAACGCCCTGTTTTATGCCGATTTCCTTGCAAACCGAAATTATTTCCGCTTCGCTCACCTTTTGATTTCCGACAACATCAATAACCCAAATATATCCCGACATTATCTGTAAAAAGGCAAAAAATATAATAATGCCCGCAAAAATTCCGAAGCGCTTATTATATCTTCTTATAAAAAACGGAAATCCCCTTTTTTCGAGTATATGTACCCTTATACCGCTCTTTCGCAAAATTTTACGAAGACATAAAAAATCTCTTACCAAAATTTTACAACGAATTTTTTGTTTTTGATATCTTGCCGACCAGATGTTTATACCATTTTTAGCACATAAATTAAGCACCTTTTCGGGATAAACGCCGAAAAATTCAACCTTCAAAAAACCGCAAAAAAATCTATATAAAAACAGCATAACAACCCTCTACACACAAAATTCAAGTGACGAAAATTTTCCTTTAATAACTATTGTTTTTTCTTCAAAAGATACAATGTCGAAATTCTCGCCCTCAAGCACTAAGGCACCCTGCGAAAGCCTTAATTTTAAATAGTTTTCGTTATATTCGTAAATACCCAAACACCCTTCGAGTATCATTTGATTATTAGAAAAAATCTCTATTCTCGGTCCTGAAAGTATAGTTTTTTCGAGTTCGCCCACCGAAGTTTTAAAAATATTCCATTTTTCCTTTTTATTTGATTTTTCTATCTTAAGTTTTTTAGCCACCTGACACAACTCCCTTGTAATAAGACTATGAAATTTAAAATAAAATAATTCATAGGTGGTATTATGAAAAAACTAATATCTATGTTGGGCATTATAGGAGTTCTGATTTTTGCGGGTTTGATACTTAAAAACCCCGAAATCTGCAAAAACGGTGCAATTTCGGGCATTTTACTTTGCGGACAGGTGATAATTCCTTCTCTTTTCCCCTTTACCTTTTGCGTGCTTTTTATATTAAAATCGGGTATATTAAATTATTTAAAATTCCCCGAGCCGCTCTCGGTTTTTATTTTATCGCTTGTAGGCGGTTACCCTTTAGGCGCCAAAATGCTGAGTCTCGCCGATATAGACCGCAAAACCGCGTCGGTTATGCTTAATTTTTGCGTAAACGCGGGGCCCGCTTTTATAATTTTAGCGGTCGGAAACGGAATTTTCGGCTCGCAAAAAATAGGTATTATACTCTTTATATCGCATATTTTACCGCCGATTTTTTTAGCTCTTTTTTGCCGAAAAAGGCTTTTCGAAAAATCAAAAAACACTTACAATAAACCGATTAATATAATTGATAACTTTGTAATATCTGCAACCGAAAGTTGCTCAGCACTAATAAACATTTGCACCTTTGTAATACTTTTTTCAGTACTTACCGCCTATCTCAACGCTTTTTCGGAAATCTTTGAATTTTTAAAGCCGTTTGCACTCATTTTAGAAGTGACAAACGGCATAGCGCAATGTAGAAATATTTATCTTATTTCGGCGCTTTTAGGGTTCGGCGGAATTTGTATATGGTGTCAGGTTTTTTCCTTTACAAAAAGCATTAAAATAAACTATTTAAAATTTGCCCTGTGCCGAATTTTCCACGCCATTTCAAGCACCGTTTTTACATACTTTTTTATAAAAATTTTCAAAATAACTCTTCCCGCTCTTTCAAACGGAAAGGTCTTTAATTTTTCGGCTTTCAGCGACGGTTTAACGGTTGGAATTTCACTTTTGGTTATGGGTATTGTTTTTATAATCTCACTCAGCAACAAAAATTACACTGGTAATCTGCTTGAAGATATTGTATAATACTCTAAAAGGAAGTGTAAAAATGAGTAAAATCGGTTTTAATAAAGATTTACCCAAGTCCTGCGCATATTGCGTGCACGGCACGGTTTTAGAGTTTACAAACGAAACCATCTGCAAAAAACGCGGTGTTATCGAAGGTCGTGACTACTGCCGCAATTATAAATATGACCCGTTAAAAAGAGTACCTCAAAAACCGAAAATTGCCGATAACTACTCGGCAGAGGATTTTAAACTGTAAAAAAGAACTATGATGTTTCGGTGCATCATAGTTCTTTTTTCTTACTTGTTCAAT
>CAYQFW010000148.1:0-3868 GCA_964416955.1 uncultured Ruminococcus sp. | reverse complement strand
GTTTCTCTTTGGTTGGTAATGCCTACAGCGGCGATATCTTTTGGGTTTACATTAGCTTTGGTAATACATTCGGTCAAAGCGGTATACTGCGCCGAATAAATTTCCTGAGGGCTGTGTTCTACCCACGAAGGTTTTGGATAAATCTGGGTAAATTCGTGTTGAGAAATGGATACAACATTAGCATTCTTGTCAAACAAAATCGCACGTGCACTTGTGGTACCTTCGTCAAGACTTAATATGTATTTACTCATAAAATCACCCATTTATTATAAATCTTGGAACTCTACTTGAAATACCGCAAACAATTTCGTAGTTTATGGTGTCTGCAAGTTCTGCCAAAATATCAACCGAAAGTTCTTTGCCGAAAAGGATAACCTCGTCACCCATTTTAGTTTCGGGAATATCGGTTACATCAACGCACATCTGGTCCATACAAATTTTGCCTACAATATTGGCTTTTTTGCCGTTTATAAGCACATATCCTTTGTTTGACAAAAGACGGGGATAACCGTCGCCATAGCCTGCTGATACGGTAGCGATTTTCATAGGTCCTTCTGCTTTAAAGGTTCTGCCGTAGTTAACAGTGTCGCCTTTTCTCAATTCTTTAACCTGTGATACAACCGATTTTACGGTCATAACAGGAATAAGGTTTTGTTTTAACTTTAAATTACTGTTAGGTGAAAGGCCATAAAGTGCGATACCTACTCTTGAAAGGTTTAGGTGCTTGTCGGTATCAAGTAAAAATCCTGCTGAGTTGCAACAATGAATAATCGGCGGTTGGAGTCCGCTTTCTCTAAAAACGCTTACCGCTTTTGTAAATCGACGGTACTGCTCATCTGTAAAGCCGTCTTCGGTTTTTTCTGTGCGGTCAGAGACGGCAAAATGAGTGAATATACCTTCTAATTCGAAATTCTCAAGTTTTGCACTTTCTAAAGCTTCATTTATACCGAAAAGGTCGTCGATTCTGCAGTCAAAGCCTATTCGTGACATACCTGTATCAAGTTTTATATGTACCTTTATTACAATATTTTCTTCTTTTGCTTTTGCCGAAAGTTCCTTAGCATATTCGAGCGAATATACACACTGCGAAATGTCATAATCATAAAGTATCTTTGCGGTGTTTGCAGGGGTGTAGCCTAAAATTAAAATAGGCTTTTTTATCCCGAAAGCGCGCAAAGATAACGCTTCATCGATGTTTGAAACGGCAAAACTGTCAGCTCCGTATTGTTCTAAAACGGGAGCGATGGATTTTGCTGAATGTCCGTAAGCGTTGGCCTTGACAACCGCCATTATTTTAGAATTTTTAGCGTGTTTTTTAAATAGGCCAAAATTGTGCTTCAGAGCGGAAATATCTATCTCTGCCCAGGTTCTGTGTAAAAAGTCCATATAATCACCCTGGATATATTATACTATTTTTTTTACCGTTTTGCAATCTATCTTTTATTCTTACGGCAAAGGGAATGAAAAAAAGACTTAGAATACCCCAAAAGAACGAGTATAAAAGGCAGATTTGCCCTTTGAAATTAAAGGGCATTTTGCTGTAATCCCAAACATTCTTTTTTAAAATTATATTAAAAATAAAGCCGAAAATAAGTTCTATAAAGGTAACAAAACCGCTACCGATTACCGCTTTTATAAAGAGGCTTGCGTTTTTGAGCTTTTCGCCTATTTTAGCAAAAAACACAAAACAAATTCCGCCTGCTGTAAGCATAGAAAAGTGGGTATGCCCACGCCACAAAATTTCAATTAGTCCATACCCAAACGCGCCTATCGGGAACAAAATTAGATTTTCTTTTTTCATAGAATTCACCCTTTTTAGTATTGGGTGAAATAAGATTTATATGCAAAAAGAAGACGGTACTACCGTCTTCTTCGGTTGGTTAAAGCCAATAATCTTAAAAATTGTGTGAGAGATACTAAAAATGCCGCAATATAGGTAAGTGCCGCTGCGGATAATACCTTGCGGGCACCTTTGATTTCGCTGTCGTCAAGCAGAATGTTGCTATCGCGAAGGGCGGCTAAAGCACGTGAAGAAGCATTAAATTCGACGGGTAAAGTCACCAATTGAAAAACGAGTGTGACGCCGAAGAAAATAATACCGATATTCATTAAAAATGCAAAATTAAACAACAGACCTAACAAAAGCAAGGGCATTGACAATTGCGAACCGATGTTACAAATAGGATAAATTGCGGTTCGTATTTTAATAGGGGAGTAGCTTTTGGCATACTGTACTGCGTGACCTGCTTCGTGAGCGGCAACACCAACTGCGGAAATGCTTGTAGCGTCATATACGCTGTCCGAAAGCCTTATAACATTGGTTTTAGGGTCGTAATGGTCGGTAAGATTACCTGAAACACGCTCGATTTTAACATCAAAAACCCCGTTTGATTCGAGCACACGCCTTGCGGCGTCTGCGCCTGTAAAATTGCAAAGGTGGTTTGAGTATTTCGAAAAGGTTGATTTAACCTTTATCTGCGCGAAAAGAGATAAAACTATTGCGGGCAGTACAAGATACAAATATAAAGGGTCAATGCCGTAGTAATAATATGGCACAAAATCACTCCAAAAGAAAATTAAACATTAAAGCGGAAAAGAACAATATCGCCGTCGTTCATAACATATTCCTTGCCTTCGCTGCGAACGAGACCTCTTTCCTTGGCGGTAACCATATTTCCGCCACATTCCATAAACTGTGTGAAGTTAATAACTTCGGCACGGATAAAGCCGCGCTCGAAATCGGTGTGGATTTTACCTGCGGCTTGCGGTGCTTTGGTACCTTCTTTAATGGTCCAAGCGCGAACTTCGGGCTTGCCTGCGGTAAGATAGGAAATAAGACCTAAAAGGGAATAGCATTTTTGAATCATTCTGTCAAGACCTGAGCGCTCAAGACCTAATTCTTCCAAGAACATAACCTTTTCTTCGTCTGAAAGGGTGGAAATTTCGGCTTCTAAAGCGGCGCAAATCGGCAAAATTTCCGCCTTTTCGGTTTCGGCTATAGTTTTTACAATATTATAGTTTTTATTACTTTCAATTCCGTTTATAAAATCGTCTTCCGACATATTGCAAGCGTAGATTACGGGCTTTGCCGATAAAAGCGCGGTTGTGTTAATAATTTCCTGTTCGCTGTCGTCCAAAATTCCAATACTTCTTGCAGGAAGACCGCTTTCAAGGTGGGCAATAAGGCGCTTTAAGAAATCAACTTCGGGTTGCATTTTTTTGTCGCCTTTGAGTGCCTTTGTAGCGCGGTCAAGACGGCGCTCTGCCATTTCAATATCCGAGAAAATAAGCTCTAAATTGATGGTTTCAATATCACGCGCGGGGTCTACCGAGCCTTCAACGTGGATAATATCGTCGCTTTTAAAACAACGGACAACGTGAACCACCGCGTCAACTTCACGTATGTTTGACAAAAATTTATTACCAAGACCTTCGCCTTTGGAGGCGCCTTTTACAAGACCTGCAATATCCACAAATTCGATAACCGCAGGGGTGAATTTATCGGGGTTGTAAATTTCTTTTAACTTTTCGAGTCGCTCATCGGGAACGCTCACCATACCAACGTTTGGTTCAATGGTACAGAAAGGATAGTTTGCCGATTGTGCGCCTGCGTTTGTAATAGCGTTAAAAAGGGTTGATTTGCCAACATTAGGCAATCCGACCAAGCCGAGTTTCATAGTATTAACTTCCTTTTAATTTAATATAGAAATATTATAATGGCAAAG
Organism: uncultured Ruminococcus sp.; assembly: GCA_964416955.1. GTDB lineage: Bacteria > Bacillota > Clostridia > Oscillospirales > Acutalibacteraceae > UBA737. Next base: position 143 of record CAYQFW010000148.1, on the reverse strand, counting down.
CGGAGTTTTATCAAGTAAAAGTTTGCGGAATTAAAAATAGCCATTACAAAAACTGAGTTTGTAATGGCTGAAAATGGTGTATATGTAACTTTATTAAATCATACTTTTTATAATTTCACAAATTTCCTTTCTTTTGTTCTGGT
>CAYQFW010000147.1:0-3874 GCA_964416955.1 uncultured Ruminococcus sp. | reverse complement strand
GCGCTCCTGTTGATAATGACCTTAAAGCTAACAAAGGAATAAATGTTTGGCAGGGTGAAAACTATGACCGTGTTTTCTCAAAGATTTATGACTGCACTATCGAAGACGGTGTTATTAGCCTGAAAGGCTCGCTGTCTGCTGTTGCGCGTATGCCGTTATTTAGATATGATATGACAGTTGAAATTTCTGAAAACGGCGAGATTTTGTTTAATTTAAAGGGACAACGCAAGGAAAAAGCAATTTGGTTACCTCGTTTAGGTTTTGAGTTTGAGTTGCCGAAATCTTATAACCAATTTGAATATTTTGCTCACGGACCGATTGAAAGTTATTGCGATATGCATCACTGGGCAAATGTTGGTTTGTATAAGAGCAATGCTGATAAGGAGTATGTTGACTATACAAGACCGCAGGAGCATGGTAACCACTATGGCGCCAAGATGATTAAAATCGGTAAAATGTGTGTAACCAGCGAAAACGGTTTTGAATTTAATGTTTCAAATTACAGCACGAAAGCGCTTGATGTTGCACAGCATACTGACGAACTTCAAAAAGACGGCAAAATTCATTTAAGAATAGATTACCGTGTATCAGGTTTAGGTTCTGCAATATGCGGACCTGAATTAAAAGAAGAAAACCGTATTGAAGAAAGAAATATTGAATTTTCATTTAAAATTTCACCAATGTAATTAAAAAACGGCTCGAAAGAGTCGCTTTTTTCTATGGTAAAGCTATCTTTTTTGTGTTATAATTGCTATATAAAACGAAAGGAATAGAGTATGACTGTTGAAAAATGGTTTAAAAATAATACAAAATCACTAAAAGGGAAAACTGTTGCTGTGACAGGCAGCACAGGTGGACTTGGCAGAGAACTTTGCATATATCTCGCTTCGCTTGGCGCAAATCTTATTTTGGTTGACAGAAATTATGAGCGAAGCTCCGCATTTGCAGAACAAATTAAAGAAAATTACAATGTTGCCGTTGGGTGTATAACCTGTGATTTAGAAAATTTTGTTTTGGTTAAAACCGCAGTAGAAAAGTTAAAACAACACAGTATTGATATTTTCATACACAATGCCGCTGCTTACAGTATACCGCGTAAAACTTGCAGTACCGGCTTTGATAATGTTTTTCAAATCAACTTTGTGTCGCCCTATTATATTATAAAACAACTTTTACCGCAGTTGCGAAAGATTGCAGGCAGAGTGGTGGTTGTGGGTAGCATTGCTCATAATTACAGTAAAACCGATCAAAATGATATTGATTTTTCCGCGCGAAAACAGGCGTCTTTGGTTTATGGCAATGCAAAACGTCATTTAATGTTTTCGCTTTACGAATTGTTTAAAGAAGAGCGAGATATCAAACTTTCGGTAACACACCCGGGTATCACTTTTACAAATATAACCGCGCATTATCCGAAATTTATTTTTGCGGTAATAAAGCATCCGATGAAGATAATTTTTATGAGACCGAAAAAGGCGGCTTTATCGTTAATAAAAGGCTGCTTCGAAGAAACTATGTATCACTCTTGGATAGGACCTGGATTATTTAATATTTGGGGATTTCCAAAAAATCAAGAGCTTAAAACTTGTACAACCATAGAAAGCCGAAAAATAGGGGAATCGGCGGAGTGTATATATAAAAAATTAAGAGACTCTAACGACCAATACCATTAGTTTTTTAACGTAATGGTATTGGTCTTATTTTGGTTTTAATTTTTTGCTGTGACAGAAGGCAGATTACATACAAAATTTATACTAAGTAAAACATCTGACAAAGCAAGTAATAAATATGGCATAATTACTGCGTCACTCCTTCAAACAGTATTAAACCATATATATTTAAAAATTTCTATTGATTTTTCACCTAAAAATATGTTAAAATCACCATTATGGGAGATGGTCGAATGTATGACAATAAAATTTGCTATTCGCGGCTTGAACCGTTTGAGTTTTCGGTTAGTTATATCGATGGTAATGCAAGCAAAATAATTAGTGGTCGTAGTCAACACATCCACGAAGAATGTGAAATATATATTAACCTTTCGGGTGATGTAAGTTTTATGGTCGAAGACCGTATTTATCCAATAAGTACGGGTAGTATTATTATAACAAGACCTTACGAATACCACCATTGTATTTATAATTCGCAAAAACAGCATAAGCATTTTTGGATTCTTTTTTCTTCTAAAGGTAACGAAAAACTGCTCGTCCAATTCTTTAACCGAAAAAGTGGAGAAGGTAATCTGTTAAAACTAAGTCCTGAAAATACCGAGGAACTTATAAATTTATGCCACAGTATGTGTGAAAGTAAAAATAATATAGACGGATATCTTAAATTTTTCAAACTTTTAAGCCTTTTAGAAAGCGGAACTTCGGTCACAAATTTGAAAGCTACTCAAAAAGAAATTGAAGGTGCTTTAGACTATATAAATAAACATTTAGCAGAGCCTATTACCGTAAAAGAAGTAGCGCTCGCCAATCATACAAGTGTAAATACATTAGAGCGAAAGTTTGAAAAAATATTAAAGACTACACCGTATAAGTATATAAAAAACAAACGCCTTGCAAATGCTGTAAAACTCTTGTCAGACGGTGAAAGTGTAACCGATGTTGCGACAAAAAGCGGTTTTTCCGATTGCTCGGCTTTTATAACCCTTTTCAAGAAAACCTATGGGCTTACCCCGTTAAAGTATAAACAACAAATTGAAAACAAGTAAGGAGAATATTATGAATTTTTTGGAATGTGCCAAAAACCGTCAGTCATACCGTAATTTTGACGGTACAAAACCTATTGAAAAAGAAAAGATTGATTCTATTTTAGAAGCTGCAAGGTTAAGTCCTTCGGCCTGTAACGGTCAGCCTTATCACATAACTGTATGCTTCGGTGAAACTGCTAAATCGGTAGCCAAAGCTACGACAGGAATGGGTATGAACAAGTTTACAAAAGATGCACCTTGTATGCTTGTGATTTCAGAAGAGCCTTATGTAAGAACAGCGGCGGCGGGTGCAAAACTTAAAGGTAACGATTACCGCTCAATTGATATTGGAATTGTTAGCGCATATATTACCGCCGAAGCTACAGCAGAAGGTCTTGGAAGCTGTATTTTAGGCTGGCTTGACAGCGATAAGATTTGCGAAATATGTGGTCTTAAAAGCAAAGTACGGCTTGTTGTTGCTCTCGGTTATCCAAAGGCTGAAGATAAGATTCGCGAGAAAAAACGTAAAGATATCGGGGAACTTGCAACATTTATAACCAAATAAGAATTGTAAGATCAGCATAGATACTGCCGCTACGAAAAATCAGGGTTTAAAAAATATTCTTAAACAGTGGAAAATCTGCTGAAAATGAATGGAAGTATTTTTAATTATTGAGGATGTGTATAATGGCAACAAGTAAAGAATATTTAATTTTTGTTTTAGAGCAGTTGTCCTTAATTGACGGAATTTCCTATCGGCAAATGATGGGGGAGTATATAATTTATATGGGTGGCAAAGTAGCTGCTTATTTGTGTGATGACAGGTTGCTTGTAAAACCCGTGCCCTCGGCAGTAAAGTTAATGCCCAATGCTGTTTATGAGCCTCCGTATGAAATCGCAAAAGAAATGCTTAGAGTTGATAATATTGATGATAAAACGTTCTTGAAATTGCTGTTTGAGTCTATTTATCCTGAATTGCCTGAACCTAAAAGACGGAAATGCGATATGAGTTTTTAAATTTTAAAACTCTCAATTTTAATTGTTGACTTTTTTGGTGTGTTAAGTTATAATATAATACGTTGTCGATATGGCTGTATTAAAAGTATGTTTGGCTATGTTAATATTATCGAGGTGTGGCGCAGTTGGTAGCGCACTAGTTTTGGGAACTAGATGCCGCAG
>CAYQFW010000146.1:0-3885 GCA_964416955.1 uncultured Ruminococcus sp. | reverse complement strand
AAGCAATATTCTTATTATCGGCAACGTCAGAGTGGGCAAAATTTTAGCAAACAGACTTAAAAATTTGGGCGCTAATGTAACAGTAAGCGCCCGAAAACCAAAAGATTTTGCAGAGCTTGAAGCACTCGGTTTTAATTACATAAACACCGAGAAGCTTGAAGAAATGTATTTAGGATATGACATTATTTTCAATACAGTTGATTTCCCTGTTTTATCTGACACCGCCCTTAAAAACCTACCTGCAAAACTGCTTATAGACCTTTCTTCAAAGGGCGGGTTTAACCTTGAATATGCCAAATCGCTTGGAATCAACGCGCAAAAATCCCCTGCATTACCTGGCAAAACCGCTCCCAAAACCGCAGGAAAAATACTGGCAAAAACTGTAAGTGAACTCATTCGTTTTTATAACTAAAGGGAGAATATTATGCAAAACATCACACTGGGCTATGCCATAACAGGTTCTTTCTGTACTATAAGAGAATCCGTTAAGGCACTTAAAACTTTAAGCCAATATGACATCAGAATCTTACCGATTTTATCCGAAACGGTATATAACACCGATACTCGTTTCGGCAAAGCGGCAGACTTGATAAAAGAAATTGAAGAAATTTGCAATAACAAAATTATAAACAATATTGTTTCTGCCGAGCCTATAGGGCCTAAAAACCTACTCGATATTTTGGTTGTAGCACCTGCTACGGGCAACACGCTTGCAAAAAATGCCTTAGGTATCACCGATAGTGCCGTTACAATGGCGATAAAGGCACATCTTCGCAACAACAAACCTGTAGTGTTTGGTATTGCAACAAACGATGCCTTGGGTGCGAGCGCTAAAAATATCGGCGCGTTGCACAACACAAAAAACATCTTTTTTGTTCCTTACCGTCAAGATGACCCTGTTTCAAAAAACAATTCAATGATATGCGATTTTTCGCTCATACCCGAAACCGTTGAGCAAGCTTTAAAAGGAACCCAAATTGAGCCAATAATTATTTGACATTTCCGCTCGTATGGTATATAATAACTTCTTGTAATATATACCGAAAGTGAGTGTTATAATGGGTCTTGTTGAATTACTCATTTTAGCGATAGGTCTTTCAATGGACGCTTTTGCAGTTTCTGTTTGTAAAGGCCTTGCTACATATGAATTAAAAAAGCGCCACATGATAATCACAGGCGCTTGGTTTGGCGGTTTTCAGGCATTGATGCCACTTATAGGATATTTCCTTGGCACAGCATTTGAAAAGTATGTAACCTCAATTGACCACTACATCGCATTTATTCTGCTTGGCGGCATTGGTGCTAATATGATAAAAGAATCATTTTCTAAAGAAGAAAACGAAACCGATTCTTCGTTCTCCTTTAAGACAATGCTTATAATGGCAATTGCTACAAGCATTGATGCCTTGGCGGTTGGAATAACCTTTGCATTGCTTCCTGATGTTAATATAATTGCCGCAGTTTTATTCATAGGAATAATCACATTCATACTTTCTGCAATAGGTGTTAAAATCGGAAATGTTTTCGGTGCAAAATGGAAATCTAAAGCCGAATTTGCAGGCGGTGTTATTTTAATAATTTTGGGAATTAAAATTTTAGTTGAGCATTTATTCCTTTCCTAAAAGAATCTCACCTTCACGGCCTATTATCTTAATCTTAACAATCTCTCCTGTTTGAATCAGGGGAGATTTTATTTTTACTCGGCAATAATTTTCAGTATACCCTTCGAAACAACCTTCACTTTCAGTTTCAAAAAGTACATTTTGATATGTTCCTATAAATTTTTCCAAAAATTCTTCTTCGGTTTTAAGAGTAACTTCTATCATTCGTTTCGAGCGCTCAACTTTTTGAGCGTTGCTCACTTGATTGGGCAATCCATAAGCCACAGTACCTTCACGGCGCGAATAGGCAAAAATATGCGCCTTTGCAAAACCGATTTCTTTTGCAAAGCTAAGACTTTCGGCAAATTCTTCTTCTGTTTCTCCTGCAAAACCAACCATAATATCAGTAGTAATTGCGCTTTCGGGAAACATTTTTCTGATACGTTCCGCTAAATCACGGTAAAAGCAAGTATCGTAATGACGGTTCATTCTCTTAAGTGTTGCATCACACCCCGACTGTAACGACAAATGAAATTGCGGACAAAATTTTTCCTGAAGCTTAAAGCGGGCAAGCATTTCATCAGTAATATGGTCAGGTTCAAGCGAGCCTAATCTGACACGCTTAATACCCTCAACAGAGCATACCGCATCAACTGCGTCGCATAAATTTATATCTTCACCTTTACCGTAAGAAGTAAGGTTAATTCCCACAAGAACAATCTCAACAAAGCCATTTTCAGCCAAATTTTCGGCTTCTTTCTTAATTTCATCTACAGGCTTTGAACGAACCCAACCGCGTGCGGTTGGAATTATACAATATGTGCAAAATCTATCGCAACCGTCCTCAATCTTCATATATGCCCGTGTGCGTTCAGCAAATTCGGTAATAGACGGAGTATTAAACCTTTCGGTTCGCTTGTGCTCACCTACTTCAAAAACAGGTTTTCCGTCACGCAAAAAGGCTTCTACAGTTTCTACCACCTTTAAAACGTCAGTATTGCCCATAATAATATCTGCGCCAACAAGTGCCTTTGATTTTTCGGAAAAAGCCTGCACCATACAACCTGTAAGGGCTATGCAAGCGTTGGGGTTTGCTTTGCGGTAATGGTTAAGTGTTTGTCTTGTTTTACGGTCACTTTCGGCAGTAACGGTACAAGAATTTATAACAAGCACGTCAAACGGTGCCGAGGTTGGCACCGTTTTGTGACCTTTGCTTTCAAAGGCTTCGCGCATAACTTGTGTTTCGTACTGATTCACCTTGCAACCCAAGGTATAGAAGGCTATATTCATAAGTTCTCCTGCAATTGTTTGTAATATTCTACTGCCAAACGGTCACAACGCTCGTTTTCAGGGTGACCTGCGTGACCTTTTACCCAATCAATTGTAACATCGTGCTCGTTGATAAGGTTTAAAAGTTTTTCCCACAAATCAGGGTTTAAAGCGGGTTTTTTATCGGCTTTACGCCAATTATTACGGCGCCAAGACTCTGCCCAGCCTTTAGTAATACCGTCAGCAACATATTTCGAGTCGGTCACAAGCCGAACTTTACAAGGTTCTTTCAAAGCCGAAAGCCCCATAATAGCGGCGGTAAGCTCCATTCGATTGTTGGTGGTATCTTTTTCACCGCCCGAAAGTTCCTTTTCGTGCCCATTATAGCGAAGAACAACACCCCAACCGCCAGGACCGGGGTTGCCCGAACAGGCGCCGTCGGTAAAAAGTTCAATATACTTCATACTACACCTTAATACTTTCTGTAACTGCCGACAACTTTGCCGAGAACTGTCGGGTTTTCGGGATAAATAGGCTCAAAATCTTCGTTTTCGGGCATAAATATTACAACCTTATCCTTAATAACAAGGCGTTTTACAGTAGCTTCTTCGCCGTCCATACCAACAACAATATCACCGTTACGGCAAGGCGAATTTTTATCGGCAACTATAATGTCACCGTCCATAATACCAACATTTTTCATACTATACCCCACAACCTTTAAAGCAAAAAGACCGTCGGCATCTTTAGACGGATAGGGTATATAATCTTCAATTTCTTCAACCGCCAGAATTGGTTTGCCTGCGGTAATTCTGCCCACCAATGGCACCATTGAAGCGGAAGTAGGCATATCAATTTTTATAGCGCGGGAATACTTGGCATCGCGCACAATATAGCCCTCTTCTTCCAAAACGCCTAAAATAGCGTGAACGGTAGAAGTAGACTTAATTCCTGTATTGTTACAAATCTCACGTACAGTCGGCGGAAATCCCCCTGTCATCTGTTTAATTATAAA
>CAYQFW010000145.1:0-3893 GCA_964416955.1 uncultured Ruminococcus sp. | reverse complement strand
GGACCAGTAGCACCGGTTTCACCCGCAGGACCCTGAGGACCGATAGGACCTGTTTCACCTGCGGGACCTTGGGGACCAACCGGACCTGTTTCACCTATGGGACCCTGCGGACCAACAGGACCGGTTTCACCTATGGGACCTTGCGGACCAGTAGCACCAGTTTCACCTGCGGGGCCTTGGGGACCGATAGGACCGGCTACACCAGCGGGACCCTGAGGACCAAGAGGACCAGGTTCACCGACAGGGCCTTGCGGACCAGTAGCACCAGTTTCACCGACAGGACCTTGCGGACCGGGTGGGCATTTTGAACAATCACAGTCACAGCAACATTCGTTCATACAAGAATCTTTTCGATAACTACAGTCATAAGTTTGTTTATCATCACCACAATTTTTGAGACGGCTATGCTTATTATCATTTTCATGACAGTTGTTGTTATAAAAATTCCATCTGTTCATTATATTCACCTCCTTGAAATTCATATATTATATAATATGCTATCACTTAACCGTGTGGCACTTGAAACATTTTTTACAAAGGTAAATTTATTATTTTAATGAGCGCAAACATCGGTTGATTTGAGCGAGCGCATTATAGCTTTCAGTTTTTTCTAAGGTATATCCACGCGAAGCGTTTATAGTTTTAAACTTTTTTAAACCTGCTTGACCACTCAACTTTTGGGTGGTATAATGTGGGCAAATGAAGTTTTATGGAGGTATGATTATGTCAAAAATAATATTATTTCAGGGAGATTCCATAACCGATTTTGGGAGAGCGCGCGACGATTTTTACGATGTTGGTAAAGGTTATGCTAATCTCGTAAAAGCATCTTTGGGACACGACAACCCAAATGAGTATGAGTTCATTAACCGTGGTATAAGCGGAAACAGAATTGTAGACCTTTACGCCAGAATTAAGGCGGATTTTATCAACCTAAAACCCGATTATGCGAGTATTTACATAGGTGTTAACGACGCTTGGCACGAAATCGCCTGGCAAAACGGTGTTGATACCGAAAAGTTTGAGAAAATTTATACCATGCTTATTGACGAAGTAAAGGCGGCTTGTCCCGAAATTAAGCTTATGATAATTGCGCCTTATGTTCTTGAAGGAACGGCCACCTGTAATACCGAAGATATCCCCGACAGACTTCAAAGATTCAGAACAGACGTTGCTGAAAAAGCAGCAGTTTGTAAGAAAATTGCTGAAAAATACGGTTTGCCGCTTATAGAATTACAGCCCGCTTTCAACAAGGCTTGCAAAAAAGCCCCTGCGGAATACTGGGCTTATGACGGGGTTCATCCCACACCTTGCGGACACGAAATAATAAAAAGACTTTGGCTTGAAACCTTTGAAAAGATTAAAGAAGAGCGTTAGAAAAAAGTCTTCTCAACATACTGATAGCGCTATAAAATAGATAAAAAGTTTTTAATGATGTGCAAAATGGCTTTAGGATTTAAAAAATTCACTGTATCTTATGAGCAAAGCAAATTTCGTTTTTTTACAAACAAAGCGGTTGACGAAAAGTCAGCCGTTTTTTTGTGCAATAATTTTTAAAATGCGGTGGTGTATCGACAAAGTTTTTAAAATAAAGGCGGTATAATATATTTGGTGATTGTTTTGATTGTTTATATGGATGTGCTGATTTTTCTTAATACTTTGATTGATTATTTTTTGCTTTCGGCAACAGCAAAAATAACAGGCGAAAAGGTTAAAATTATAAGGGAAGTATTGGCTTCTCTTTTTGGGGGATTTTTTTCGGTTTACATATTTTTGCCGAACCAAAAAACTGCTTTTGAATTTTTGTATAAACTGGCAGTCGCTTTTTGTCTTTCGGCGGTCTGTTTTAAATTTAAGGGGTTTAAACAATATCTGAAAAACACGGTCGTCTTTTTCTTGGTCACCTGTGTTTACGCGGGTGTGATGTTCGCGCTGTGGGTGATTTTTAAACCTCACGGTATGGTAATAAATAATTCGGTGGTATATTTCCATATTTCGCCGACGGTTTTGGTTTTGTGTACGGTAGTAGGATATTTGGTGTTTTGGATTTTGTGGCGAACATTCGGGAAAAGTTCACAATTTGCGCAGCGGTGTGAAATCACGGTTTTTGCAAATGATAACAGCATAAAACTTAATGCTATTTCGGACACGGGGAATTCAATTGAAGATGTTTTTCACAAAAGCGATATTATAATTGCCGACAGGCAGGAGATAGAACTGCTTTTCGGTAATGTTGATATAACTCAAAACCCCGATTTGCAAAGGCGTTACCGAATTTTGCCTTGCAGCACGGTTTCGGGGTATGACACGCTTGACGGCTTCAGGTGTGACAGCGCAACGGTTTTATATGACAACAAAACGGCGGTACTTGAAAAACCGCTGTTGGCGGTCTCAAAAGTTAGTCTTAACGACGGATATAATGCAATTGTTAATCCAAAAATTTTAAGGTGATTATTATGAAAATAAAAAATTTTATCTATAAATTTCTTTTAAAAATCGGTTTTTTAAAACCAACTTTTTACATAAACGGTCCGGAAACGTTGCCGCCGCCACTTAATCAGGCTGATGAAACCGAACTTGTAAACAGAAATGATAAGGCTTCAAAGGATATACTGGTAGTTCATAATTTGAGATTGGTAGTGTATATTGCGCGTAAGTTTGACAACTCAAACACTAATATTGAAGATTTAATTTCTATCGGTACTATTGGTCTTATAAAGGCAGTTAACACATTTTGCCCCGAACGGAATATCAAGCTTGCAACTTATGCTTCGCGTTGCATTGAAAATGAAATTTTAATGTTTTTACGCAAAAGCGCATCACAGCGGCACGAGATTTCAATTGACGAACCGCTTAACATTGATTGGGACGGTAATGAACTGTTACTTTCTGACGTGTTGGGCAGTGACGGCGACGAGGTAGGCAGGGGAGTGGAGCAAGAAGATGAAAAGCAACTGCTTAATACTTTTGTTTCAGGACTTCCTGTCAGGGAAAGACAGATTATGGAAATGCGTTTCGGTATGAACGGTTATGACGAATATACCCAAAAGGAAGTGGCAGATACTTTGGGTATTTCGCAGTCATATATTTCACGACTTGAAAAGCGAATAATAAATAAACTTAAAAAGCAAATTGAAAAAGCAGTATAAAAATGATATAATAGCAAAAAACAAATGGAGTAATTGATGAAAAATCTGATAGTTTATTTAATTGCAATAAGTGTGTTTTCGGTAGTGATTTGCTGTTACGATAAGTTTGCGGCGCGACACTTTAAACATAGAATAAGTGAGAAAACATTGCTTGTGGTTTCGATATCAGGCGGAGCTGCGGCTATGTATATCGCTATGTGTATAATCAGACATAAAACAAAGCATAATAAGTTTATGATAGGTTTGCCGTTAATAATTTTGTTCCAAACAGCTATTTTGCTTTTGATATGCAAGGGAAATTTGTAAATTGTGGCAAAATTTTAATTTTTTTCATTTTTTTATTGACAATCGCACTTACAGTTGATATAATATTAAGGCTGTCAAAAATGATTCATTAGCTCAGACGGTAGAGCACTTGACTTTTAATCAAGGTGTCCGGGGTTCGAATCCCCGATGGATCACCAAGGGAAAACTCTTTATATAAAAGGGTTTTCTCTTTTTTTATGCCTAAAAACATTTTTGAAAAATACGGTTTTTCTAACAGTTTTTCTAACACTTATCTAAAATGCGTTAGACATTGTATCGGCAATTGATTTTTTGCGATTGACATCTAAATGCCCGTAAAGGTTGGCGGTAAGTGATATATTAACGCAAGAGGTCTTCGGACCTTAAAAGGCAAACCTTTCACACATAACAGTTTACATCGAATGCTAAAAAACAAAAAATATATCGGTGTTTATTCGT
>CAYQFW010000144.1:0-3904 GCA_964416955.1 uncultured Ruminococcus sp. | reverse complement strand
ACACTTGCCCGACCCGGTAAGGTTTTGCGCCATAAAGCGTAGTTGAAAAAATATAGGAGGATTTATTATGGAAAATAAATGGTTAAAACCAATCACAACAAGACGTTATATTCATTGCCCGAAAGCCGAAAGAATGTTCACACTTTGGAGTGAAGGAAAAATCATTTTTGGTGAGCAAATGGAAAGCTTTGACGGTACAAAATACTGGGATGAAGTACCCTGTAGCGGTATTTGGTTTACTGACGGCAACCAAAATCAATTCGATTTTAAAAAGACCGTAAACCATTTCAGACCCGACGGCATACCCGTTCACAGTGTTGAGCATACTATGGGCAACATTGCAGTTAATATTGAAGCAATTACAGATATTTGCCGTAAGCCTACCTGTTTTATTAAGGTGACACTTACCAATAAATCAAAAAATTCAGTAAACGAAAAATTTGGTTTTTATGTAAGAAGCGGTCTTGAAGGCACTCTCGTATACGGTGCGCCCGATAACTACACAAGCTACAACCCAGATATAAATGTTTGGAAAGAGCATAGTTGCAATTGGTCGCAACAAAACGATGCTATTAAAAACGGTGAGGAATTCGTTACTGTAAAAAGTGATTCGCCCTTTACTTTCGACAATAAAAACGGTTACGGTGAATTTGAAATTTCACTTGAACCCCAATCACAAAAAGAAATTTACCTTTCATTCGGCAAGGGTGAAACTTTCGATTTTGATTATAACCAAGAACTTGATAAAACCGTTAAATACTGGCAATCAGAACTCGGAAAACTCACTCTGCTTCCCGAAAAAGTTAAAGATAATTCCACAGTTTTAAGTATTATCCGCAATCTCACCGCCCAAATTTTACAAAACTTCTGCTATTATCCGAATTGGGAATACTTAGTGCTTCGTCAGGGTGGTCTTCAGCGCCGCATCTGGCTTTGGGAAGCAATGTGCGCCTTAAGAGTTTTACCAACTATAGGTGATTTCGACGATTATGTTGACGAGATATTAAGATTTTATTTTGAAAAACTACAACAAGAAAACGGTGAAGTAATAACCCTTGGCGAGCCTTGGGCAAACGCCACTGCTTCGGCTATAAAAACCTTAGTGCCCTTGGCTTTAAAGAACAAAAAATATTACACAAAATACCGTGACAATGCTTATAACGCATTCAAGTGGATTAAGGAAACCCGTGCTTTATCTGCCACAATGGACAATATGGTAGACGGCTTCTTCCCCTCAATGCAAGGCTCTGATGCGACGGTAATTTTCCAAAACTGGTGGTTTACCGATACTGTAAATATTCTTGCCCTTGAAAAACTTTATACTCTTTTCGCGCAATACGCAGATCCCGCTACCGACGAAGTTAAAGCCGAGTATGACGATTATTTCTCGACGTATAAGAAGTATTATGATATAGCAAAAGAAAACTGCAAAGATAAAGAGTATATTTACATTCCGCTTTCTCCCAACGGTGACACCGAGGAATTTAGAAAATCATTTGCGTTTGACAGTCTTCCCTTTGGTGTAGGTGCCCTTGTAGCCGAAACACAAGAAGATATAGACCGTATGTATAAGCTCTATGATTTAGAAGGTCGTGTTGACCATACCCACGGTATGATGTGCACTATGATGCGTGACGGTGCCAGCGGTGTAAACCCCAAGGGACCGCATATATGGTACACAGGTTCTACCGAATATCCATTATACTTTTTCTACAAAAAGTTCGGCAACAAAGATAAGATGAAAGCGTGTCTTGAATCTACCTATAAGTTTGCTATGACAGATGAATATTATATGGTAGAGCGTTTTAGCGATAATGACCCTTATTTTGTGCCTTGGTCACCCAATGTTAGCGAAAACGGAAGATTTATAGAAATGCTTTATGATTATCTTTCTTAAAGGAGATTTTATGTGCAACTTTTTTGAAAAATACCGTATAGAAATTGGCGAAAAACTAACTACACCTTTTGTGAACAGCAACAATCTCTATCAAGACGGCACAACACCTATGTACCGCGACACTGACGGAAAACTTTGGGCTATAAGCGGTCACACCCATGTGGGTGAAATTGCAATGTTTTGCGGCAATAGTCTTGACGATATACAAAAGCTTTACGCTATAAAAACAAATTTCAAAACAGGCAATGCCGATTATGCTTTTTCGGGTATTCGCTACCCCGAAGGCATAAAACCGCGCGGCAGTATCTGGCCCTTCGGTCTTTATATCTGCCCTAATACCCACCGATTTTTTTGTTGGTTCCACAACGAAACAGGTTGGGCAGGTGAGGGCTCGGCTTTTGATGCCTACGGCCCCTGTGAAGAACCGAAATATGACAGCGATTTCCGTCATATCGGTCTTATGCACTCGGATGATGAAGGCAAAACCTGGGACTTCGACCGTTGGGTTATGACGGGTTACGAAGCGCCCTTTTCTTCCCGCTTTAACCCCGATGATAAAATTGCCACAGGTCAGCAAGGTGATGTTCTAAAATTCGGTTGCGGCGATTTTTCAATTTTTGTCGAACCCGACGGCGATTACATTTATCTGTTTTATAGTGTAGCAACTATCGACCTTTCTGCCGAAATCACGCAAAAATCCTGGCAAAAATGTGCAGGCTATGTTGCGCGCTGCAGAAAACGTACCGACGGACTTATGGGTGATTTTGTAAAGTATTACGACGGTGCTTTTTGTGAGGCGGGAAACATGGGAAAAGAAACCGCCATTTTGCCTGACTGCTGGCATCCGCGCGTAGTGTACAGCGAGCCACACCAACTTTATATTATGATTTCAAAGCCAATGATGGCATCAAAGCGCGGAGAAATAAGCGGTCTTGACGAAAAGCGCAAAGTTGCACAGTTTTGCGTGTCGAAAGACCTTGTAAACTGGTCCGAACCTAAAGTTTTCTATAATAACGGTATCCCCTTTGGCAACCATTATAACGCCATTATTTCAGATGACTGTGACCGACAGCCAAATATACTTAAAACTAATGAATTTTCCATTCTTTGCAATCACAACGGCACAGATGTAGAACGATACAAAGCAAAAATTCTTTGATTTTTTTCTTATAATTGAATAGCAAAATACAAAAACTCTCGTGTTTCCACGAGAGTTTTTAAGTTTATTCAGCGACTGCTTCTGCAGTTTCTTCCACAACTTCAGTTTCGGGTGCCTTTTCGGGTTCGGCTGTTTCTTCTGAAACTTCTTCTTCAAAAACCGAAGGATTGATTTCTTCAGATTTCATACCTGTACCTGCAGGTACAAGTTTACCGATAATAACATTCTCCTTAAGACCAAACAATGGGTCAGCCTTACCCTTGATAGCAGCTTCTGTAAGAACACGTGTGGTTTCCTGGAAAGAAGCGGCAGACAAGAAGGATTCGGTTGCCAAAGAAGCCTTTGTGATACCCAAAAGTGTTGCTTTATAAGTGGCTTTTGTAAGACCTTCTTCGCCTGCATCAATTCTTGCCTGAACAGCGGCATTTGCATCTGCAATTTCCTTATATTCATAACTTGAATTCTGCAACAAATCGGTAGAACCCGCATCAACAATGCGAAGTTTCTTCATCATCTGACGAATGATAACTTCAATATGCTTATCGTTGATATCAACACCTTGTGTACGGTAAGCATTCTGAATTTCGGCAATAATATACTCCTGAACTGCTTCAGGTCCCTGTGCTTCCAAAATATCCTGCGGGTATTTTGAACCTGGTATTAACATATCGCCTGCTTTTACATAATCACCGTCATTTACAAGACAACGCACACCGTAAGGAATTGTAACCTTTTCTTCGGTTTTAAGTTCGTCATTAGTAATAACAATAACATTACTCTTCTTTTCTTCGGTAATGCGAACGGTACCGTCCATTTTAGCAATAAGACCGCAACGCTTAGGTCTTCTT
>CAYQFW010000143.1:0-3929 GCA_964416955.1 uncultured Ruminococcus sp. | reverse complement strand
GAGCAAGCTTTGAAGTAACAAAGATTGCGGTAGGACCGTCAGCACCGCCGATAATACCTATAGAAGATGCTTCCAAACCGTCAAATCCTAAGTACTTTGCGCCAATAAATGTAGCGAAAATACCTGCCTGTGCAGCGGCACCTAACAGCAAGGATTTTGGGTTAGAGATAAGGGGACCGAAGTCGGTCATAGCGCCTATACCTACAAAGATAAGGCAGGGATAAATACAGGTTTTAACACCGATATACAAATAGTCTAAAAGACCACCGTTAGCAAGGATATTTCCGTAGCTGTGGTAATGTTTTGAGCCTTCGGTCATAAACTCGTTCCAAAGCTCTTGGTGGTAAAGTTCAGCATAAGGAAGGTTTGTGAGCAACATACCAAATGCAATACCGATTAGAAGAAGGGGTTCAAACTGCTTTTTAATAGCAAGCCAGAGAAGAAGGAGAGATACTGCAATCATTACAATATTCTTCCAACCGCCAGCCATAAAATCGGAAATTAGGTAACTGAAACCTGTTTGTTGGATAAATTCAATAATAGCGTCCTTGTTCATTTTAATTCTCCCGTTTTAGAAAAACCAATTAAGCAATTACGCAGAGAGTAGCACCTGTTTCAACAGAAGCGCCGTTCTGAACGTTAACAGAAGCGATAGTGCCGTCGCAGGGAGCGATGATTTCGTTTTCCATCTTCATAGCTTCCAAAATCATAAGAACGTCACCCTTCTTAACAGCGGCGCCGTTTTGAACATTTACAGAAAGGATAGTGCCGGGCATGGGGCTTGTAACAGTTTCGCCACCAGCAGGAGCGGCTACGGGTGCGGGAGCTGCAACAGGAGCAGGAGCGGGAGCAGCTGCGGGTGCAGCGGCAGGAGCGGGAGCAGCCTTAACGTCTGCAGCGTCTACAACTTCTAAAGTAATTTCATAAGCGGTACCGTTCACGGTTACATTATATTTTTTCATAATCTTTACACCTTTTCTTTAAATTTTTTTAAATGATATAATTCTTAATGCCGAGATATCTGTTCCAAGTTCTTCAGCGATTACTGCGCTTACGGCGGCAATGATTTCCTGACGGTTTTCTATGGTTGTTGTAACCGATGCGGCAGGAGTGATGTTAACTGCGGTTGCGGGAACTTCTGTAGTTTCGGTTTTCTTATTGGTTAATAATCCCACAATTTTGCAAAGCAGAATTAAGCAAATAAGACCGATAAACACTGTACCTATACCAAGTAAACAAACGAATAAATTTGACGGTTCGGGCATATAAGCACCTCCTTAAAATTTACGAAAAAAGGAAAAACAACAAAATATTGTGTTAAATTTACCAATTTTCGCCCTTTTACACTAATTATACACATATTGTCAACAAATTACAAGTGTTTTATTGAAAAAATCAAAAACTTTTAGAAATTTTTTCTTTAATTATTTACAGATTTTATTTATATTTTCTATTCCCTCGCAAGAGTACCTGAAAATAGAGTGTGCATTTTTATAAAAGTAAAGCGCACTCTTACTTTGGTAACTATTCGGTTTGCGAGAAAAAATCAGTTTACCATTTTATTTAAAAACAAGGTTTATTTATTAAATGTTTTAAGTCAGGTCTTATGCAATGTAGTAGATTTTGTTACTTTGTCACCAACATTGCGGATTTAAAATATAATGTTACAGGGACAACTAATATAAAAGTTATTAAAAGGAGCAGAATGAATGGATAGAAGAGTTTTTGATATGCTTGAAATGTACAAGCAAAACAATAGAACAGAAGAAACAAAAGTTCCCGAAAATGAATATTTTAACGGCGGTTTTTGTCTTGAAACGGATTATAATACCGTTAACGGTAATATTCTTACAATGGCTTTTGTTAATATGCAACCCATTGAAAGTGTATATGAAACAGAAGACGGCTTTTCGCGTGGTACAATTTTCCCAAATATTGACAAGCCGCTTTCAGGGGGTAAAAGAGTATGAACAATAAAGAAGCGTTGAAAAAGAAAATTCACGCGCTTGATTTTGCAATACACGAATTGGTGCTCTATCTCGACACTCATCCCGTGTGTAAAAAAGCGATGGCGCTTTTGAAAGAATACCGCGAAAAAAGAAAAGAATGTGTTGTGCTTTACGAAGAAAAATACGGCACCTTGGTTGTAACACCTGCCGATGTTCCCGCAAGTGGTTGCTGGCAATGGTTAGAGTCCCCATGGCCCTGGGAAAATGAGGAGGTTTAGTTATGTGGCAATATGAGAAAAAACTTCAGTACCCGATAAATATTAAAAATCCCAATCCAAAGTATGCGCAAATCATAATTAGTCAATACGGCGGACCCGACGGTGAACTTGGTGCTTCTATGCGCTATCTAACACAGCGTTTTGGACAGCCTTTTAATGAAGTGAAAGGTATATTAACCGACGTTGGTACCGAAGAACTTGCGCATTTAGAGATGGTTTGCTCAATGGTTTATCAATTGACAAAAAATTTAACACCGGAAGAAATTAAGAAGAGCGGTTTTGATAAATATTTTGTAGACCATACGGCAAGCGTATATCCTGTAGCGGCTTCGGGTCTTCCTTGGAGAGCCGAATATATTCAGTCCAAGGGCGACGTTTTGGCCGACCTTCACGAAGACCTTGCTGCCGAGCAAAAAGCGAGAGTAACCTATGATAACCTTATTCGTCTTATAGATGACCCCGATATCTTGGAGCCCCTTAAATTTTTGCGCCAGCGTGAAATCGTGCATTATCAACGTTTTGGTGAAGCACAACAATCTATGTGGAATGACAACGGCGGAGCAGCTGACAAATCCGCTTGAAATAAGGCTTTTTTAAGTACATAAAGGAGATTTAAAATGAAGTTGTTTAAGTGTATTGTTATGCTGATTTTAGTTTTAATTACTATTCGGACAGGCTATCTTGCAAATTTGTATAAGGCATCAACATCAACAGGCGCTTTTCTTATCTGTTTAGGTATCACCTTGTTTGTTGCAAGTGATGGCGGACTTGAAAGAAAATCAAATTGAATAAAGTCATTAATATTTAAGACCACAGGCAAAACTCGTCTGTGGTCTTAACTTAATTATATTCGAATTCAAAACTTGCTTTATCGGTGGTAAATTCACATAATATTTTGTCCTTGTGCGAAAAACGATAATATGCTTCACAAGCTGCACTTTCGTGTATCGTTCTACACATATCACCATTTGAAGGTGCTGCCAGCGGATGTGCGTTCTTTTTCAACAATTTAGCAGTAAACTCAAAGTTTCCTTGCTTCACCGTGACAGTGTTTTTCTCAACTTGTTTTATTCTAGCGCCAAGATAGGTCGCAATTCTATATTCTTTTCCATCAAGTAGAATAACACCGATAATACCCGTAAAGCGAATTCCTAAAATGGGTATATCCGCTACTGATAGCATCAGTGAGTTATTATCAAAACAACATTGCGTCCAAATGTACTTCTTAGGAAAAGAACGGCCACAATCACCCTCAATATATCCTATGCCATTTTCAAAATTATAAAGTTGATCATTCACCTTAATTTCACCGCCTATTTTATGACGCATACTGTATACGCTGTGTCTACATTGCATAAACGGCACATACTTAAACAGTCCCATAATATCATAACGAATAGGAGTTAGTTGTTCAAAATAAAGCTTGCCCTCAAGCGTTAATCCATCGTCGTTGAAATTAAGAATTATTCCTTTGTGAGAGAATACACAATTACCTATTTTTACATAAAGAGGATTTTCGTTATATTCCAATTTTTCAAAGGGTATGTTTATAGCACGGTCGTCAGTTATTATCTGTAACGAAGCGGATTTTTTGTTGTTACTATAATGATACGCAGGTATAAACGCGATTGTTTTATCTTTGGTACAGCATTTAAAGTACCAACCCTTAAAATATCCTATATTAACCAACCTCGCTTTTGCG
>CAYQFW010000142.1:0-3933 GCA_964416955.1 uncultured Ruminococcus sp. | reverse complement strand
AGGCGGTGCTTTTCAATTTAAACTTAAATAGTTTAAATTGAAAACAGTATTAATTCCGCCGCGTGAACCACACCTGCACGGACATTCAGACACGGTGTCACGGGATTCTAGCCACACCGTCACGGTGTAGCGCCATAGTGGTCAGAGGGTCCGACAGGCCTCTCTAAGTTGTTATTCAGGTTTGTTCCAACGGGCAATGTTTTTCCTGGATTGTTCGTAAATGTCCTGCTCGGTCCATTCGTGGCATTTATGGCGGTTCACACCTAACGTGCTTTCGTTGAGCAACACTCAGGCTGTATGTGCCATAAACAAGGTAATGGTGCTGATATCCTCAGAATTGGATGAGACAGCTCTTATGCGTTGCTGTTTTCATTCTGAGCACGAAAAATGGAAGCTTAATGCATCTCGTTCAGTCTCCCTCAAGTAGATTGCTTCTCTACAGTGGGTGTCATCTGGCTTACGCCATCTCCTGAATGCATGCAATTAAGTCGTTGTACTCTCTATCACCAAATTGATCTCCCGAAAACACTTCACTGCAAAGGTCCTTGATCAATCTTACAGGGTCCTCTTCAGTTGTATCTCCAAGTGAATTCAACATTCCTTCAATCCTTTCTCTTAGATCTGCCAGAGAACCAGAAAGGTATTGACGATCTGCATCATCCGCAAGCAACTCACGGGTTTTAGAATAGACCCATAATTCCTCTCCGATATCACCAATTCGACCTAAGCACTGTCTATTCGGACTTTGCTCCTTAAGAATGAATTCGCCATCAAAGGATTCCAGCATATCGGATGTTACTTCCACCGGGAACGGTGATGCAAAATCCTCTATATATTCGAAAGCATCTCCGTTCATTTCCGCATGAAGACATTGGAAAAACCTTTTGGGGTATTTAAGCGCATACGGAAGGATCTTTCCTTGACCATCCGAAATCAACATAACCAAATAATCATACGAGGCCTCTACAAAAGATGCGCTTTGCAGTACGAAAGACGACATCATAGCTTCATTGGTTATGTCAAACTCCCTCAATAAGATGGGGTAACATAAGAAGATGTTCTCACGATATGCTTTCTTCGGGAATACGGCACCTAATGAGGCAAGTTCTCTCAACGAGGAATTGACATCAGCAATTTCCGCTTTCTTTGATGATTCATAATATGCCTTGATATCGTACTTATTAAATCTCGGATCTGGATCATGCGACAAATAATACTCGCAGCACATATAGGTATCCATTAAGATACGTTCTTCAACCATGCATAATTCGTTATGCATAATTTGCAGCTTTTCCTCCAATTCAAGATGATCAAAAAAGCGCTGCATATTTGGTAATGCCGCCAGAGAAGTCCTTAAGTTGTACAGAGCCAAGTTATCGCTGTTTTTCTCATGTTTGACAAATTGGATAAGCTGATTCGAAAAGTTCTGTATCCCATCAAAATAGCTTCCCTTTGCCTTTCTAAATTGTTCGGGCAATGTAAGCTTCTCTTCAAAGGGGCGATGCTCTCTCGGATAGGCCAGCGGCGCAGTAAGTAATTTGTTATAGCGCTCATAGAGTAAGCCAAACGAAGACGCAACACTACCGGGCTTTTTCCCTTCTAACAATCTGTACATGCACTGGCAGCATATTTTGAGCAGCTCACATGCACATTGTCGTACTTGGAGCCAATATTCAACCCACGCATATACCGTATCAAATTCATAGTTGCTCTCGATCGTCTTTAGCCATAACGAATTGAACTCTTGATGGAAAGTAATAACGAGATTTCTTCTCGGCATCTCCTTATGAGCATCATCCGGGAGAGTCAATCCATCTAAGAGGTTAATGTGGGGGCTGATGGCATCAGAGCAGTACTTCTCAAATACCGGTAGCATACGACAAATACTATTTAGCCTGGAAACGCTTTCTTCATTACCACGCTTCTTCTCGCTTGCTCTAAGTATGTACTCAACTTTGATGCTTCCGTTATCGACTTCGATCATATGCGATTTCGTTTTGCGCTTAAGATAACCAAGAATGGCCGGAAGATTATCTTTCAGATAATCTTCGTATGCATCCTTATTTCCGCAATAGACCGAGTACATCAGAGAAGATACCGCCTTGACAGAGTAACTTTCTGCATGCTTCCACAGGTAACTCAAATCGATGCAGGTAGCCAAATTCAGCGCTGAGTCCATATTGTAAAGCCAATCGACGATAGTAGCGTAGGACTCAACATCATTAATTTGGTCAAAGCCGATTGCCTGTAGTTTTTGGAAGATCGCATTACTCAGGTAATAGGTATCTGTATTGGCTACAGTAAATTGGGGGATTGAATCCCTGATGGTAATCATTCGCTGAATATTGTCATTGTCAGGCATCATTTCGACAAATTTACCTAATGTATCCAACTCATTTTCATATCCTTGAAACTTTGTAAAAGGACACAAATCTGTTAAGACAAGTACCAGCCCTCCATGTTCATGAGCATCATCAAAGAGGGGCTTGTTCTTTCGATAATACTGCATAACACTTCCAGAAAACACACCGCGGAGCGCTTGCACAAAACGTGACAGATCATTCAAATCCAACCAAGTTGTCACCAGATTGGGGTAAAAGATTCGTTTGTCAAAATCAAACTCCGGGTAATGTGAGAACAAAACAGACAGGTCTGCAGTTGCCGCAATTCTGGCGATAGCTAATGCTGTTTCATCAAGCGGCATATATTCATGCAGACGGTTGACAATATGTTGAGAACGCACAGGATGCAATCCCTCAATGTAGTCACCATCCATACTTATATGAACAAGGAACTCATCCGACAAGCTTTTCAGCATCTCACCAGGATCGAAATCAATATGAACCGCCAAACTCCTAATAAGTGCTCTCGTTTCAAGCTTAATACCGCAAACATCAGCAAAGCATACTTTCCTGAGTATTTCAAATTTCGCTCCACATGCTGCAGCACTTCCAATTTCTTTCATTTGTGCAGAGATTCGATCCGCAATCATTTCTCCGTGAGTCAGCAGATAAACATATTCGATGAGCAACTGACGATCCGATATCTTTGACCAGGATTCTTTCCAATCGCTAATCCCAGGATGCAGCTTACCCGCCTTTTGAAGCGCAAGATAAATTGCTTCGGCTTCCTCTTTTTCCAGAACCGGTTTGATTACTTTGATTGAATGCAGATTGCTTACATCGCCGCCATAGTTATACCAGTCGTTTTCTCGTGAAGTGATCAGAATCCGATAATGATATGTGACACTTGCTTGCATCAACTGCGCAAGCATATTCCACTTACTCAAATGGGAATCAAGATTATCTAACAGGATGAGGGGCTTCTCTCCGATTCTTGTTCGCATCCGGAAGTATTCCACAATATAACCCAATTCAGATTCACTATTACACCAGGTCAACTCATAGGGCGTGTATTCCGGCAGAAGAGCCAAAATACTTCTTAGGGCAAGTGTTGTTTTTCCCTGTCCGCTTGAAGTTTTTATGACAGTGATTACATTATCTTGAATCGACTCGACTACATTCTTTTCAACACCAGGACGTTCAATTGGCAAACTGTTTGCAATGTCAGCTGGCGTTGCTTTCTTGCCCTCATAATACCCAGATGAATAACCGGCAGACTTAGAAAAAACAATTCGTTGAATCCAAGCATGGGCCGGGTTTTGAATACCCTTGCTTATATCAAACTTGATAGCTTCAATACACTGCACCACATCATTATAAGTAAGGTTTCCCCGTGCCTCCATTTTGTCTAAGCACAGCAGTTTAATTCCATTTGCGTACAAAGCGATATTATCTATTACTATCCCCCAATTCTTGATCAGGGTATTCTCTATGTCATGTTCAAGGGTTGCTTTCTCCACATTCTCAAAGGATAGTTTAGAGATAAACTCATCAAAATCAAAGTTAGACCAATTCCATGATAGTGTCTGTT
>CAYQFW010000141.1:0-3969 GCA_964416955.1 uncultured Ruminococcus sp. | reverse complement strand
TTTAATATGTGCTTTTATTTATGTTAATTTTTTGAAAACAAAGCATATTATTTCTTGTTTGTGATATTATTTTATGGTATAATATTTTTATATGTGATTAAAATGAAAAATTCAAGGTAGGTGAAGAAATGAAAGAATTATGGGCGAAGATTCGTGAAGCGTTGGTTTCGGCATTGCCGATAACCCTACTTGTGTATTTGGTGGCGCTTCTTCCCGGATTTTCTTTCACAAGCGGGGAATTGATTAGCTTTACTGTAGGAGCGGTATTGCTGATTTTCGGTATAGGATTTTTTAATTTGGGTGCGGATATCGCTATGACCCCTATGGGTGTTCATGTGGGTTCAGGTCTTTCGCGTCAAAAATCAATAGGTTGGCTGTTGGCGGTCTGCTTTGTACTTGGTATGCTTATTACCATTGCCGAGCCTGATTTACAGGTACTTGCTAATCAGGTGAGTTCGGTTATGAGCGGAAAGCTTTTGATATATACCGTTGGCTTCGGTGTTGGTACATTTTTGATAATCGCTATTTTGCGTATTGTCTTTAAGCGCCGTCTTGCAAGTATTTTAATGCTTTTCTATATGTTGCTGTTCGCATTGGCGCTTATACTTTCGGTCAACGGAAATATTGACCTGTTGCCGATGGCGTTTGATTCGGGCGGAGTTACCACAGGCCCTATAACAGTTCCGTTTATTATGGCGCTTGGTATTGGTATTTCTCATATTCTCGGTGACCGTCGCAGTCAGGAAAACAGCTTCGGTCTGGTGGCGCTTTGTTCAATAGGTCCAATTCTTGCGGTGTTGGTGCTTGGAATATTTGCTAAAAACGAGCTTAATTATACCGTAAATTACGGCGCAGTAGAGCAAAATTTATTTGGGGCGTATCTTGAAAATGCCGCGCACGTGGCAAAAGAAGTTGCCATCGCTTTGGGACTTATTGTGTTCTTCTTTATGATTTGTCAGTTAATATTCTTAAAGCTTAAAAAGAGACAGTTGCTTAAAATCGGCGTTGGCGTTGTATTTACATATATCGGTCTTGTTATGTTCCTTACAGGTGTAAATGTGGGATATATGCCTATCGGTTACAAAATGGGGGTAGAGCTTTCTTCTCTGCACCCCGCGTTGCTTGTTGGAATTGGTCTTCTTATGGGTATTCTTGTGGTTATGGCAGAACCT
The DNA here is from genome assembly GCA_964416955.1 of uncultured Ruminococcus sp. GTDB lineage: Bacteria > Bacillota > Clostridia > Oscillospirales > Acutalibacteraceae > UBA737. The sequence continues at coordinate 2,797 of CAYQFW010000141.1, read as the reverse complement.
GCTATTCACGTGCTTAATGCTCAGGTTGAAGAAGTAACGGGCGGTTATGTCAATAAAAAATCTATGATGTTAGGGCTTTGTGCCGGTGTCGGAGTGGCTATTGCGCTGAGCGTTTTAAGAATTATATTTGATTTTTCTTTGGTTTATTATATAATCCCCGGATATTTTATCTCTTTAGCGCTATCCCTTTTCGTTCCGCCTGTTTATACCGCTATCGCGTTTGACTCAGGCGGTGTGGCAAGCGGTCCTATGACTTCGGGCTTTATTTTGCCCTTTGCTATCGGTGTGTGTGTGGCTTTGCAGGGTGAAAGCGCCGTACTTCGCGACGGCTTTGGTGTGGTGGCGTTGGTTGCTATGGCGCCCCTTATTACCATTCAGTTGTTGGGCTTTAAGGCTATTGTTTCTAACAAGATTAAGGAAAGACGCGCTATGAAGCGAATCTTGCAAGCAGATGATGAGCATATCATCAACTTTATGTAGGGAGGTATATTATGGCAAACATTATAAACGAGTCGGCAATAAAGAAACTCAAAGTGATAATTACCGTAGTAGACCGCTCTAAAGCAGAATTTTATTTAGATTTGCTTAGCCAGTTTGAAGTGAATTTTCAAATGGTGACGGGCGGTAAGGGAACAGCACATTCCGAAATTGTAGAAATGCTCGAACTTAATATTCACAAAGCGGTTATTTTAAGCGTTGTCCGTGAAGATATGGTGAGTACGATTATTAAGTGTCTGGAAGAAAAATTTGAAACTATCCGAAAGGGCAAGGGTATTGCTTTTGCGGTTCCGCTTTCGGGGGTTATCGGTGTAAATATGTATCAGTTTTTAAGTAACAACAAGCAGGGTAGGGAGGATTAGTTATGACAAAGAATAAACATGAAGTGATTTTTGCGATAGTTAACGCGGGTTATGCCGAAGATGCAATGGATGTTGCACGCGAAGTAGGCGCTAAGGGCGGTACAATTATCAGCGGCCGCGGTGTTGCGCAGGAAAAGGAAGCAGCGTTTTTTGGTATTACTATCCATGCCGAAAAGGAAATACTTATGCTTGTGGTAGAAAAGAAAATACGTGACCAGGTGCTTCACGCATTGTATAAAAAAATGGGTATGCAACAAAAGGCGCAGGGCATTGTTTTCTCGCTGCCTGTATCCGAAGCGGCAGGACTATTTAAAGAAGAAACTGAAAATAAAGAATAAAGATTGCAACAAATTCATAGAGTTTTACGGTATTTTTTCTTTGCGTTACATTAAAAGTGTAGTTTTATGATTTAATATTAACCCAAATTTGTGATTCGTCAATTACTAAAATATTGCAATAGGTGGGGTTTGGTGTTATAATGAAGAAAATTTATGAAGGTGTGAGAGTATGGAAAAATATGCTTGGAAAGGTCTTATAGTGGAAGGAACTATCGACGAATATATTAAACGCCACGATGAAATATGGCCCGAAATGAAAGAAGTGCTTGAAAAAGCGGGTATTGTTAATTATACAATATGGAATGTCGGTAATGAGCTTTTCGGTTATTATGAATGTGAAAAGGGCGTAGAATATGCCGCTAAGGTTCAGGCTGAAAGCGAAGTTGTTGATCGCTGGAATGAGTATATGAAGGACATTCTCATTATGGAAATGGACCCTGAGACGGGCGCACAGCCAAAGCTTCGTCAGGTGTTTAAGTTTAAGTAAAACAAAAATCGGCAGACCGCAGTCTGCCGATTTTTTATTATTTATCATTTTTAAGTCGTTTTTTTGCTTCTTCTACTGTTTCGCCGTCTTTGGTTAAATACTGGTCAACAAATTTGTCTTCGATTTTTGTATAGCCTTTAACAACAGCGTTTTCTATCTTTTTGTATCCGCCGACTACAGCGTCGGCAATTTTTTCGTTAGCCTTAACAATCTTCGATTTTGCCATATCTATTCGCCTCCCTCCTAAAAGATTTATTCCTAATAAAAACACTAAAATACAAACTGCACTGCCTGTTAAACTATTGAATAGCCTTATATCGCTATAAGCCATTTCTCCGAACGACACAAGCATCGACCTTTGCAACGCGAAAATAGACACAAAAGCGTCGCTTAATGAAATGTTGCGTAGAGTCTTGGTTACAGGTGAATCGTCTTTTTTAGCCTTTACAAGATTTATAATAGCGAGTGTAACCTTTACAAAGGCATATAAAGCCATTGTAATCATAACAATTTCGTGGTACTTAATGCCCCTGTCTTTTACTACCGACAACACAACCGTGCCTGCAAACGTAACGGATAGGCAAATGAGCATAACCCCTGTGAATTTCTTTGCAAAATTTTCTAAAGAAAGGTCATCTTGCGATTTTTTCTTGATTTTGAGCAGAGCAAATCGCGTGATACTCAATACAAAAAAGTATGCGCCGAGGGTTATAAACCACCACGAATGTGTGACAAAACCTAAAATGCTGTTATAAATAGCAAAGGCGATGTTTGTAAAAAGACTAAAAAGCGTGAGTTTAATGATTTTTTGCATTTTATTTAATGCCTTTTGCAAGGGGGATAAGAGAAAGAAGTATCACAATACCGACAATACCGATAAGTGTGCCGACTACTATCTTTTCCCATACCATACAAAAGCACATACCAAGACCTAAAACAAGAGCGCCTACGATTGCCAAAACGGCAAAAAGTAAATTCTTTTTACTTATTTTAATAGGAGCTTTGTTTTCCATCTTGCGCCAGATAATCAAGGTGATTATTCCGAGCAAGATACCAACTGCGCCGAATATTACGCCCTCTTTAAAAGCGTTCCATTCGGGAAGAAGCGCCAT
>CAYQFW010000140.1:1745-3973 GCA_964416955.1 uncultured Ruminococcus sp. | reverse complement strand
ACCGTCTATCATAGCGGCGGTGCCGTAGACAAGACCCGACTGCATACTCTCAGTTGTGTTGGCGCCGATAACCGATTTTGGCGCTTCAATCGGAATAGAGGAGAGAAGCGCGGTATTTTCGGTAAGGGCTTTAAGGGTGAGCCGAACCCCTGCCGAGATTACTCCACCTAAAAACGAGCCGTTGCGGTCAAGAACGCTGATAGTTGAAGCAGTACCCATATCAATTACAATGCAGGGCATTGTGTAGCTGTCAATAGCGCCCACAGCACCTGCTACAAGGTCTGCGCCTAATTGTGCGGGGTTGTCAATTTTAATATTAAGCCCTGTTTTAACACCTGGACCCAACATTAAAGGAACAATTTGGCAAAGTTTTGAAACTGCTTGGCTGATATTTTTTGCTACAGATGGAACAACCGAAGAAATGATACAGTCTTCGATTTCGGCGCTTTCAATATCGTAAAGTGATAAAACATCTTTAATTTCGATAGCGTATTGGTCATCGGTTTTGCGGGTATCTGTTGCAAGACGGGCGGTAAGCCTTAAAAAATTGGAGTCGTATGCGCCCAATGTTATGTTGGTATTGCCTATATCTATCGCCAGTAACATACAAATCAGTCCTTTCACCTATATTATACATAAAATTCATAAAAAATCAATAATTTTGTTGACAAATCGGGTTTTAGTTGTTATAATATTGGTTGCTAAATGGGGCGATATGCCCACATTAGTTCCTTGTTCTGCTGAAATCGGCAGGACCAATAGTCCAAAAGGAGGTGCAAGTAAATGACCGCAAAGTATGAGGCTGCTATGATCTTCTCCGTAGCAAACGGCGAAGAAGCAACATTGGGCTTGAAAGAAAAGTTCAACGACCTTATTGCTAAAAACGGTACCATTGAAAACGTTGATGATTGGGGCAAGCGCCGCTTGGCTTATCTCATTAACGACGAAGCAGAGGGTTACTATGTTTTCTACAATTTCGAAAGCGAAGCAACCTTCCCCGCAGAATTAGAGCGTATTGCTAAGATTACTGACGGCGTTCTTCGTTTAATGGTTATCAAAAAATAAGGAGATACAGTAATGTTTAATTTAGTTGTTTTAACAGGTCGCTTAACCGCAGACCCCGAACTTAAAACCACTGCAAACGGCATTCCAGTAACCACATTTTCAATCGCGGTGGACCGCCGCTATCGTTCCGGTGAGGAACGTCAAACCGATTTTATAAATATTGTTGCTTGGCGTCAATCGGCTGAGTTTATTACAAAGTATTTTAAAAAAGGTAATTTAATCGGTATCGAAGGCTCTATTCAGACCAGAAGATATCAGGACAAAAACGGCAACAACCGTACAGCTTTTGAAGTTGTTGCAAGCAATGTTCAGTTTGTTGAATCTAAGAGAGATTCTTCTTCGTCACCTGCTCCCGAGGCTGCTTCCTTCAGCAACGCTGATGTGAATGATTTTGCTGATTTGGGTGATGCCAGTGATGACGATTTACCATTCTAATTGGTATAAATTTTAATTTAAGGAGGCTTTACAATGGAAGAAAGAAACGAAAGACCCATGCACAGAAAGCCGCGCCGCAAGGTTTGCCACTTCTGTGTTGACCGTGTTGAAGCCATTGACTATAAGGATGTAGCTCGTCTTCGCAAGTTCATTTCTGAACGCGCTAAGATTTTACCCCGCCGTGCAACAGGCACCTGCGCTGCTCACCAGCGCGAATTGACAACCGCTATCAAGCGTGCACGTCAGATTGCTTTACTTCCTTACGTTAATGACTAATATGTAAGATTAAAGGCTGTGTTCTACTGAACACAGCCTTTTCATATCCTTTTAATTTTTATTGGTTTGTTAAACATTTTTGCGTAATTAATCATTGATTTTGTACCCTTGCTTTTCCCATCCCAAAAGCAAATTACATAATCGCAATTTTCTGCCATTTGTTTGTTTCTTTTAGGACCGGCAGACCTGCCGTATTTTTTCCAATCGGCAGGATAGATTTCTATTTCGTAATTATTTTCTTTTGCATATTGTTCACCTAACTTATCAGCGCCTCTGCAACCACCTGAAAGAAAAATAAGTTGGTATTTATTTTTAATGCTGCTTATGCAAAAATCTATATATTTTTTTGCCAACTCATAGTTTTCAAAATTTCTGCAACCTGCTATTACAATTCTTTTTGTCATAATTGTACCTATAATTCTTATTTGGAATTATTTTATTATAATTCTTTT
>CAYQFW010000140.1:0-1735 GCA_964416955.1 uncultured Ruminococcus sp. | reverse complement strand
AATTATGTCAAATAAATATGCCAATATAATTCTATTAGAGAATATTATAGGGGTGTTTTGTTTGAAAGTAAGAAAACAAGAATACGGAAATTGTAATATAGTTGGTAAGAATATTGAACGTTTACGAAAAGAAAAGGGAATAAAGCAAAAAGATTTTATTTCTAAAATGCAGGTGTTGGGGTGTGATATTAACCCAACAAGTTATTCAAAACTTGAAGGTCAAATTCGTATGGCTACTGATAGAGAACTTTATATAATAGCGAAGATTTTGAATGTCAAAATAGATGAATTGTTTAGTGAAAAATAAGGGCTCATAAAAAGGCTGTGTTCATTTTGATGAACACAGCCTTTTTTAAACAATAAATAACAAATAATAAAAATATATCGGCAGGTCGGTTTATATATTGTTTTGGAAAAGCCAAAACACCGATTTTATTTTTTATTATTTTTTCTTTATTCTTTAGTCAATAAGTTCATTTTTACTGTTTGTGATTTTGCCTGTTTCGGCGTTTACATCGTAATCATATTTTTTGCCGTTTGACTCGAAAGAAATATCATATACCAATGCACCGTTATCATATTCGAGTTCAATTTCTAAATCTGTAGTTTCACTTTCTTTAATATCAGCGTGCTGAAGGGCGGTTTCTTTTGCCTTTTCTCGTGTGATTTTTGCCTTGTCTTCATCATTTAGTATTTCGCCTGTTTGAGCATGGATATTATAGTTATATTCCTTGTTGTTGTGTTTGAATGAAATATCATAGTGATGAACGTCTTCGTCTGTATCTAAATCAATTTCGTAATCTGTAACTTCCGATTCTTTAATACTTGCATGACCAATGGCAATTTCCTTTGCTTTTTCTTTTGAGATTTTGGTTTCGGTGGCGGTGTTGCTGTTTTCATTCATTGAAGAATTGTTGGTATTGGGGTCCATAATAGAGCTGATATCACTGCTGATATCGTTTCCCATATCGTTGCCGCAGCCTGTAAGCATTGCCGAAAATACCAAAGCGCAAAATGTTGCAAAAATTTTTCTTTTCATAAATATTACTCCTTTAAATTTAATGCGAGTAATGTTAGTATGTGTAAAAAATTCTTATTTATTAAAAAAACGAAAAACCGCCGAAGCGGTTTTTCGTTTTGGGAGGATATCTATCAGTCGTCTATGTCTTTTTCACTTTCAATAATTTCGCCGTTTTCAGCGTTTATTGTATAGTCGTATTCAACATTTCCAACATTGAAAGAAATTTCATATTTCCAAACTCCGTTATCTTTTTCAAGTTCGATTTCATAGAGAGAAATTTCGCTTGCACTTACACCTGCATGCTTTAAAGCGGTACTCTTTGCTTTTGATTTGGATATTTGAACTTCGGAAGAGGTGGCTTTTGGTTTGTCTACAGAAATAATTTTGCCTGTTTCGGCATTGATTTCATAGTCGTAATCTTTGCCGTCAACTTCGAAAGAAATGTCATAGTGCGAAACACCGTTATCATAGTCTAGTTCTATTTCGTAATCATAGATATCGGTTTCTTTGACATCTGCATCTTTAAGAGCGATTGATTTCGCTTTTGATTTTGAAATTGTCGAACTGCTTGTGGATTTGGAATTTGTTGAAGCGGAAGTTGAAGTTTTCGGCTTTTCATATGAAATAATTTCGCCCGTTTCTGCGTTTATTTCATAGTCATAATCTTTGCCGTCAACTTCGAAAGAAATGTCATAGTGCGAAACACCGTTATCA
>CAYQFW010000139.1:0-3996 GCA_964416955.1 uncultured Ruminococcus sp. | reverse complement strand
CAGAAATTCAAGTCGTTGGGACTTGATAGGAGTCATAAGTTCCGTTTGTTGTTCTCGCCTGAGTTTTTACGTGAGAGCAAGGCTTTGTATGATAATCTCTATCCGAGTCGTATCATAGTGGGTTATCCAAAGATGATCGATCAACTTGATACAGAGAATGAAGCGATAAAGGCTGTGGCAGGAAATCATTTGGATGATGCTGCGCACAAGTTTGCTCAACTCTTACAACAAGGGGCTTTGAAGGAGGATATTCCTGTGTTATTTATGGGATTGAAGGAGGCTGAGGCCGTGAAACTCTTTGCAAATACATATTTGGCATTGCGAGTTAGCTATTTCAATGAGCTTGATACTTATGCTGAGATGAAAGGGCTTGATACACAAGCAATTATCGAGGGCGTTGGTCTTGATCCACGTATCGGCACGCACTATAATAATCCATCATTTGGTTATGGTGGTTACTGTTTGCCAAAGGATACCAAGCAGTTGTTGGCCAACTATCAGGATGTGCCACAGAATATGATGACGGCAATTGTGGAGAGTAACCGCACACGAAAGGATTTCATAGCCGACCAAGTGTTGTCAAAGGCTGGTTACTACGCTTATAGTCAGCAAAATGGCTACGATAGAGGTAAAGAGGGAGAGTGTGTTATCGGCGTCTATCGTTTGACGATGAAGTCTAATTCAGATAACTTCCGCCAGAGCGCTATTCAAGGCATTATGAAGCGAATTAAGGCTAAGGGCGCAACGGTAATAATTTATGAGCCTACGTTGTCGGATGGTGAAACATTCTTTGGTAGTCGGGTAGTGAATGATTTGGAGCAGTTTAAGTCGCAGAGTCACGCGATTATTGCCAATCGTTATGACACGAGCCTTGACGATGTGAAGGAGAAGGTGTATACACGTGATATTTTCCAGAGAGATTAAATTAATCAAATAATATCTATTATAAATGAAAGGTATAGTCCTCGCGGGTGGTAGTGGAACAAGATTGTATCCTATCACAAAAGGAATCAGCAAGCAGTTAATGCCGATTTATGACAAGCCGATGGTATATTATCCCATCTCGGTTTTGATGTTGGCTGGTATCAGGGATATTCTGATTATCTCTACTCCACACGATTTACCTGGCTTCAAACGATTGCTCGGTGATGGATCGGATTACGGTGTACACTTTGAGTATGCTGAGCAGCCCTCTCCAGATGGTTTGGCACAAGCATTTACTATTGGTGCTGATTTTATCGGCGATGATAGCGCTTGTTTGGTGTTGGGTGATAACATATTCCATGGCTCTGGTTTTACAGGAATGCTTCGGGAGGCTGTACGTACGGCTGATGAAGAGAAAAAGGCTACGGTATTCGGCTATTGGGTAAGTGATCCAGAGCGTTATGGTGTAGCTGAGTTTGATAAGGCTGGTAATTGCTTGTCTATTGAGGAAAAACCTATAAAGCCAAAGTCTAATTATGCTGTCGTAGGCTTGTACTTTTATCCAAATAAGGTTGTCGAGGTAGCAAAGAATATTAAGCCCTCAGCGCGTGGTGAGTATGAGATTACGACTGTTAATCAGCAGTTCCTGTCGGATGGTGAGTTGAAGGTTCAGACCTTGGGTCGAGGTTTTGCTTGGCTGGATACTGGTACACACGATTCGCTTTCGGAGGCTTCGACATATATTGAGGTCTTGGAGAAACGTCAAGGCTTGAAAGTCGCTTGTTTGGAGGGTATTGCATACCGTCAAGGTTGGATCACAGAGGCGCGCATGCGAGAGTTAGCTCAGCCAATGCTTAAGAATCAGTATGGTCAGTATCTGTTAAAGGTTATTGACGAAGTTAAGGAAACAGGCAAACCTAATCTTGATTAATAATGGAAGTCATAAAAACAGCGATAGAGGGTTTGGTTATTATTGAGCCAAAGGTTTTCAAGGATTCAAGAGGCTACTTCTTTGAGAGTTTCTCACAGCGTGAGTTTGAGGAGAAGGTACGCAAAATTAACTTCGTGCAAGATAACGAGAGCATGTCGAGCTATGGCGTTATGCGAGGTTTGCATTTCCAACGTCCACCATATACGCAGAGTAAGTTAGTGCGTTGCGTTAAGGGCAAAGTGTTGGATGTTGCGGTGGATATTCGTAAGGGGTCACCAACATACGGTCAGCATGTTGCCGTAGAGCTCTCGGAGGATAACCATCGTCAGTTCTTTGTGCCACGCGGTTTTGCTCACGGCTTTGCGGTGTTGAGTGAGACAGCTATCTTCCAATATAAGTGTGATAATTTCTATGCTCCCGAAGCCGATGGTGGTATCAGTATTAAAGATGGGAGTCTCGGTATTGATTGGCAGATTCCAACAGAGAATGCAGTTCTTTCAGAGAAGGATATCAAGCATCTTTGTCTAAAAGATTTCGACTCTCCCTTTGATTATAACGAAAACCTTTATCCTGAGTTCGAATAGAGTATGAAACAAATCCTTATAACAGGAGCCAATGGGCAGTTGGGCTCGGAGATGCGCCGTTTGGGGGCTGTGTCGCCAAACGAGTACATCTTTACCGATGTAGCTGAGTTGGATATTACTGACAAGGCTGCGGTATTGGCTTTTACACAGCAAAATAAGATCGATGTTATCGTCAACTGTGCCGCATACACCAATGTAGACAAGGCGGAGGAAGATGAGGCAACAGCCGAGTTAATTAATGCAACCGCTGTAAGAAATCTTGCTGAAGCCGCTAAGGCGGTTGACGCAACACTTTTCCATGTCTCTACCGACTATGTTTTTGGCGCAGAGGGCAATACTCCACGTACGGAGGATATGTCAACAAATCCGTTAGGTGTATATGGCACGACCAAACTTCATGGCGAGCAAGCTATCGCAGAGGTTGGCGCTAAAGCGATAATTATTCGTACTGCATGGCTCTATTCGGAGTTTGGCAATAACTTCCTAAAGACGATGCTTCGCTTGACAAAGGAGAAGGAGTCGTTGAATGTTGTATTTGATCAGGTTGGTACTCCGACATACGCAGGTGATTTGGCATTAGCTATATTCTCAATAATTGAGGGTGATTATTATAAAGGTAAGGAGGGTGTATATCACTTCTCGAATGAGGGAGTTTGTTCATGGTATGACTTTGCACAAGAGATTGCCACAGCAATGGGGCATAAGGAGTGTAAGATAAATCCATGTCACTCAGCAGAGTTCCCATCGAAGGTTACACGACCTCCATATTCGGTGCTTGATAAGACAAAGATCAAGCAGACATTTGGCATTGAGATTCCACATTGGCGAGAGTCAATGATCTATTGCTTAAGGCGAATCGTGATGCAGCAGCAACAACAGTAATTATCAACAATTAAAAGAGTTTTTAGAGATGAAAAATATAGTTATCACAGGCGGTGCAGGTTTTATCGGTAGCCACGTAGTACGTTTGTTTGTAAATAAGTATCCTGAGTATAATATCATTAACCTCGACAAGTTGACTTATGCGGGTAATCTTGCAAACTTGAAGGATGTGGAGGATAAGCCAAATTATAAGTTTGTCAAGATGGATATATGCGACTTCGAGGCTTTCTATCAATTGATGCAGGACGAGAAGATTGACGGTATTATCCACCTCGCAGCAGAGAGCCATGTCGATCGTTCTATTAAGGATCCATTTACCTTTGCTCGCGCCAACGTGATGGGAACACTTGCTTTGTTGCAGGCTGCAAAACTCTATTGGGAGTCATTGCCAGAGAAGTATGAAGGCAAGCGCTTTTACCATATTTCGACAGATGAGGTTTATGGAGCACTCTCGATGAATCATCCAGAGGGTATCGAGCCTCCATTCTCGACAACGGCATCATCGAGCGAGCACCACTTAGCTTATGGTGATGATTTCTTCTATGAGACAACGAAGTATAATCCTCACTCGCCATATTCAGCGAGCAAGGCTTCGAGTGATCACTTTGTAAGAGCTTACCACGATACTTATGGCATGCCAACGATTGTGACCAACTGCTCGAACAACTATGGTCC
>CAYQFW010000138.1:0-4009 GCA_964416955.1 uncultured Ruminococcus sp. | reverse complement strand
CACTGTTAAAGAAATCGGTAAAAAAACAGTCGAGAAAATGCGCGGTGAATTCGGCAGTAACCCAAGCGATATAATCGCAGGCATAGGCCCTTGCATAGCCAACTGTTGTTACGAGGTTGACGACCCTGTTTATAACGAATTCGTGAAACTCGACTATCTCGATTTGAGCAAAATTTTAACCCCAAAAGAAAACGGTAGATATATGCTAAATCTCGTAGAAGCCAATAAGCAAATTCTGATGCGGGCGGGTATAAAAGAAGAAAATATCGACCTATCTGACATTTGCACCTGTTGTAATGCCGATACTCTTCATTCCCACAGAGCCACAAACGGCGAACGCGGAAATTTAGCGCTAATAATAGAATTAAAATAGAAAATCAAGGAGCAAGTTTGCTCCTTGATTTTTTTATTACAAATATTCCAACAGCACATTTCACAATACACGAAACAAGATATACAAAATATAAAAAACCGTCAAGACGGGTAAATAAATTTCCAAAAGTAACTGTACTTCCCGCCGAAGAATACGGATAATCAAGCATACCTGAAAATTCGTTGCCAAAAAGCAAAACCGAATTAAGAATTGTAACCCCAAGCAAAATATATCCCATTGCAAAACCGCCCACGGCGGTGATTTTCTTAATTTTCGAAAGTTTGGCAAAAAAGCCAAGTAAAAACGACGGAAGCACCACACTTTCAAAGTACGGCAACAACTGTCCTGCAAAAACCGTTGCCGTTGGCAAACTATATATAAAAATATTTTTAACCTCAAAATCTTTTGCCGTTGCAAAAAAGAAAAAAATTATAACTGCTAATACGGGAACAAAACACGCAAGAGAAAATTTAAGAAGTATTTCCTCCCTTTTAAGTCCGATAAATGTAAGCAAAGCAACTAACGGAAAAACTATCAAAAACGGTTTTGTTTGCGGCAGCAGATTGGTTTGAATAAATTGTATAAACGTTACACCTGCGCCGCCAATACAAAAAAACGCAAGAACAAGCACCGCTACAATAACAAATTTATTAAAAGGAGCTGAATAACCAATTATATACACAACCAAAGCTATTATCCCCGACACCAAAAATCCCAAAAAATTATATTGATTGGCATTTTTGTGCGGTGCTGTTATTACTGCATTTCCCAACACAAAAAGCACCGACAAAGCAAAAAAATGTTTTCCGTATAATTCACCAATATCAGTTTTCAAAATAAAGTCCCCCGTCTTTTTGATTGACAGTTGGTAAGACTGAATCATACCCCAAATTTATAACTTCAAAAAAACGGTTTTTAAACTGTTTATTTTGCTTTAAAAGTCCCATAATGTCGTACCCCGCGCAAGCCGAAGACACAGGCTTTGTGGACAAAAGTTTTTTCACATTCTCACTTCTGACAAAAAACGCCGATAAAGTTAATTCTTCTTGGCCGTAACAAAATTCGCAAACTTCACCAAACTGAATATTTGGCATTTGTTCGTCTATAGCCACCACACCGCAATGTGACAGCAAAAGCGATTGGGTGGATTGCTTTTTTATCTCATCAACAGCCTCTTTCACGCTGTCGCCACGGCCTTCAATTAGTTTTAAAGTTTGGTCGGTGTTTTCAGAATTTATTACAATCGCTTCATAACAAACCTGATACTCGCCTTTGCTATAATCAAACCCCATACTTGAAATCAGATATTGGGGTTGATTATTTTCGCAACCGCATAAAAGACATATTGAAACTAACACAAACAATAACTTTTTCATTTTTCATCATCTCCTTTTCGCACGATATTACGGTTAAAAACGGGACGGGTTTTCATATAAGTCCAAGGCGCACGGAAAACAGTATCTTTAAGACTTTGTAAATTTGCTTTTTTAAACGATATCGTATAATCGGTGAAAAATGATGACAAAGAAAAAATATGAAACATTAAAAACACCATCCCTAAAAAATAGCCGTATATTCCCAATACCGCAGACAATAAAACCAACCCTATTCTGAAATAAAAAATTGCGGTTTTAAGTCGCGGAAGCATAAGTCCCGCTATGCCCGAAAGTGCCACGATTATAAGAATGGGCGAACTAATAATTCTTGCTTCCACCGCCGCCTGACCGACCACAAGACCGCCTACAATACTTAAAGCGTGGCCTAAATTTTGGCTCATTCTTATTCCCGCTTCTTTGAGTATCTCAAAAACAAAAATCATCAAAATGCATTCCGCTACGGGTGTAAACGGCACGCCGCCGCGAAGTTGCATAACCGATATAGCAAATGATGTCGGCAAAAATTGGCGGTGAAATGTGGTGATTGCAATAAAAACGGCAGGAATACTGATACTCAAAAAAAAGCAAAGATAACGAAGCAATCTCTCGGCAGAACTTAAAAGATAACTTTGATAATAATCTTCGTCTGATTGAAAATTTTCCGAAAACAAATACGGCACGGTTGCAACTATCGGCGTTCCGTCAACAACAATTGCAATTCTGCCCTCCAAAAGTCTTGCCGCCACCACATCAGGACGTTCAGTCGAACCGCTCATCTTAAAAAACGACCTTTTGTTATCTCTTATCTGCTCAATAATATAGTTAGTGTCAAGAATGCCGTCAATATCAATTTTCCCGATTCGGCTTTTTATTTCTTCAACAATTTTCGGGTCAGCAAGAGTACCCAAATAGCAAACAAAAACTGCTGTTGAAGTGCGCCTTCCAACACGCATCATCTCTATACACAAGTCAGGTGTTAAAAGTTTTCTTCTTAACATCGCAAGATTTAAAAGCGCCGCTTCTTCAAAACCCTCACGCGGACCTTGTAAAATTCGTTCTTCCTGTGGCTCGGCAATACCGCGTGTGCGAAACCCTTTGACGTCCATCATAAGCGCATTCTGACTGCCGTTTATAAGCAAAAGCGCTTCGCCGTATAAAACCCCCTGCAAAATTTCTGCTATGTTATTAAGTTTTTTTACATCACGCGAAAACAATACCTGTTTTCCGATATAATCAGACATATCGCTATACATACTAATAGCATTAACAGTCAAAAGCGGACGTATAATCGACTCGTTTATCTGGTCCGAGTCGGTCATACCGTCCATATATATTAGCGCACATTCCAAAGTTACTTGGTTTTTAGAACTGATTTCTTTAACTCGCAGAATAACATCCTTTTTAAATATTTCTTTAAAAAAGGCGATATCTTTTTTTAAATTACCGCTCAAATAACAGTTTTTATAATCTGATATCTTTCCCGACATATTCTCTCCACATTTCTGTTTTAATTTAGTTTTCCAAAAAACCGCACTATAATACGGTTTTATTTTTTTATCGCCAAATTATAAAAGGTATGTTAAAATAAAAGGTGCCAAGTAAATTTAATAAGCAAATGTTGGATGATTTTCTTTTTATAGGATAATTGTCTCTTTTTCGCACATAAGAATTATATGAATCTTGTAAAAATGCGAGCTTCCATTAAGTTCTTGTGTGCGACATTGTCCACCGTTTGCTTAAGTTTACTTGACGGTAACTTAATGGTAAAAAGTACTATTCTGCTTGGTCAAAGGCTGTAGAAAAGAAAACAAAATAATAAATAATCGCCTGATTTTCAAAATCAGGCGATTATTTATTTGTAGCAGTTGTTTCAATTAGTTCGTCGATAGTGATATTAAGCACTTTTGCGATAGCATATAATTCTATATCAGTGACGGTGCGTGAGTAATCTTCAATTCGTGAAATTGAGCCGCGGCAGACATAAACACCAAGAAGCTCAAGTTGGTTTGAAAGCGCTTGTTGGCTGAGCTTCCGCTTGGTGCGGAATTTTTTTACATTTGCGCCGATTAAGTTCATTTTTTCACCGTCAATTATTCTTGCCACTCTTAACTCACCACCTATAGTTTTGTCTTGACACAGGACAATTATTATGTTAACATAAATAACATAAGATATTGTCTTGTCATAGGACAAAATACAAATTAAAAGGTGAGAAGAATGAAAAAAGTTTTATCGATTGTTTTAGTTTTGGTGCTGCTTG
>CAYQFW010000137.1:0-4016 GCA_964416955.1 uncultured Ruminococcus sp. | reverse complement strand
TTTCATCACCAGGTAAAGGGTTACAGCATTTTGAAAGTTTGATAAGACAATTGTCGTTGCCTTCAACAATCACGCCTTCAGAAGATTTAGAATGATTGTAAGCAACAGTTTGCGGCACAGGTGCCGGTTTTGAATTTGAAACTTTTTTGTTATAATCTTCCTTAATTCGCGGTAAAATTTTTGAAAGTAAAATTCCACCATAGCCAATTGCGGCAAAAAAATCTTCGCTGTTTTCAAAGCGGTATTTCTTGGCAAGTTCTTCGGTATAAGTCGCGAGTTCTTCTTCTGAAAAGTTTATGTTATTATGGCGAAGTTCCTTTTCATATTCGTTTTGACCGGTAATAATATTTTCACTTCGTTTTTCTTTTTTAAACCAAGAGCGAATTTTCGCTTTTGCCGAAGAAGTAACCGCAATGTTAAGCCAATCTCGGCTGGGACCGCGCCCTGCCTGATTAGAGGTGAGAATTTCAATAACTTCGCCCGTTTTAACTTCGTGGTTAATAGGAACAATTTTACCGTCAACCTTAGCACCGACCATTCGTGTGCCCACCGCAGAGTGAATTGCGAATGCAAAGTCCACAACAGTGGCGCCAACAGGAAGATTTATAACATCGCCTTTTGGCGTCACAGCAAAAACATCTTCTTCCGATAAATCCACCTTAATTGTGCGGATGATATCCGAAGCATCATTTGTAGTGTCCTGTGTATCAATTATTTGTCTAATCCAAGCGAGCCGCTTTTCAAGACCTTTATCATTATCGGTTATTCCCTCTTTGTATTTCCAATGCGCCGCAATACCGAATTCAGCAGTGTGGTGCATTTCAAAGGTACGAATTTGAATTTCAAAAGGAATACCCGCACGGCTGATAACTGTTGTATGCAACGATTGATACATATTAGGCTTTGGTGTTGAAATATAATCCTTAAATCTGTTAGGAATCGGGCGGAACATATCATGCATAAGACCCAGAATATTATAACAATCTGCAACGGTATCGGTTATAATTCTAATCGCATAAATATCGTAAATTTCGTCAAAAGTCTTGCCTTGAGCGTACATTTTTCGATATATACCGTGAATGGATTTCACTCTGCCTTGGAAAGAAAGGGTTGCATTAGGCATTGTTTCGTGCAAACGTTCTTCAATTCGACTGCGAATTTCATTTAAAATCTGCTCACGGTGGGTTTTACGGTGCATTAAAAGGTCTTCAATCTCTTTATAAGCCACAGGGTCAAGATGCTTAATAGCCAAATCCTCAAGTTCTTCTTTAACGGGTCTAATACCCAAACGATGCGCAATCGGAGCATAAATTTCTAAAGTTTCCACCGAAATATCACGTTGTTTTTGAGGGCGCATAGCATCAATTGTGCGCATATTATGAAGTCGGTCTGCAAGTTTTATAATAATTACGCGGATATCTTTACCCATTGCAATCAGCATTTTGCGAAGACTTTCTGCCTGTTGCTGTTCTTTTGTTGAAAAGTTAAGTTTGCCGATTTTGGTAACACCGTCAACAAGAAGTGCCACTTCTTCTCCAAACTGCGCCGAGATTTCTTCAATAGAGATGCCTGTATCTTCAACAACATCGTGTAAAAGTGAAGCCGCAACAGATTCGCTGTCCATACCAAGTGAAATTACAATTTTAGCAACATTAAACGGGTGATAATAATAGTCTTCTCCCGAAATTCTTTTTTGTCCTTCGTGGGCGCGAACACAAAGTTCAAACGCCTTTTTGACTAATTGGAAATTATAGTCTTCACCGATATTTTCCATTGTAAGTTTTAAATCTTCGAAATTTTTTTGCTGTATTTCGGTCACCTGTGTTCACACTCCTTTAAAAGTTTTTTATAGATGCCTGAGTTTTGCAAATCGGTTTTTTGCGCTGTTGTGTTTTTATAAAACAAACCGTCTTTTTTGAAAATCAAACCTAATTCCTGCAAAACATCAAGGCTTACGTTAGTTTTGGCGAAACCAATAGAATTTATAAAATGATATTTGATTTTATCGCCCAAAATTCCGTTTTGAGTTATAAATTTATATATCTCACCCACTTCTATTCTATTCGGGGTGATAAAAACCGCCTCAAATTTTTTGTTATTTAAAAACAAATTATAATTCTCAATGTCGCCGAACAATTTATCGTCATCAGTACCCGATACGCGAATTCCTTTAACTTGAACACTGACAGTCAAATTACCATTATAATTATTAGTTTCGGCAGTAACCGCCAAATCCAATGTATCACCGACTTCGAAGCAAAAACTATCTGTTCCAACACCGAAAAGTAATGCCTGAAAACTGTTTTTATCTTTTGAAAATAAAAGTTTTAAGTGCTTGTTATTAGATAGCGGTGTTATTCTTTGCAAGGTGACTCCAAAAATGCCAAAAAGCGGCAATGGATTTTGAAAACCAAAAGGTTCTAATTGTTTAAGTGACTCGGTTAAATCAACCGTTAAAGCCGCAGGATTTAACTTGCAATCAAGTTTTAGTACAGGCGGAATATACTTTTGCGAAAAAGCGAATTCGTTAATTTTTTCGCGGAATAAATCAATATTATTGCTGTTAATTGTAACGCCGCATGCCAAAGAGTGACCGCCGAATTTTGTGAGCAAATCTTTACAGGAATTCACTGCATCAAAAAGAGAAAAGCCTTCATAACTTCTGCCCGAGCCGTGCGCCACTTCTCCATCAGAAGAAAGCACAATACAAGGTGCGCCATAGCGCTCACAAATCCGTGAAGCGACAATACCAACAACACCGTGGTGCCAATTTTTGCCGCTCACAACAATTACGCGGTCATTATACAACCGCCTGTTTTCTATGGTTTCAATTGCGCCACGCAAAATATCTATTTCGGTTTGTTGGCGCAAAGCGTTTAAACCGTCAATTTCATTAGCAATTTCAAGCGCCTTTAGCATATTTGTTTCACACAAAAGTTCAACTGCTTTTGCGGCACTACCCATTCTGCCTGCGGCATTAAGACGCGGGCAAATAGAAAAAGCGATTTTTTCAGCGGAAACTGAAGAAATTTGAACACCCGAAACATTCAAAAGCGCAGAAAAACCTGTTAAAGCAGAAGTTTTAAGCTTTTTAATACCGTATTTAACAATAATGCGGTTTTCATCAATCAAGGGCATTACATCGGCAATAAGTGCAACTGCCAAAATATCGGCAAAATACGGCAAAAGTTCTTCGGGTTCTTTCCCTTCCATGACGCAAATGAGTTTAAAAGCCACTTGAGCACCGCAAATTGACTTAAAATCCGAAGGGCAGTCTTTTCTGTGTGGGTCAACAACAGCGGCGGCATCGGGAAGAATTTCAGCAGGCAAATGGTGGTCGGTTACAACAACCGTCATACCAAGACGGTTTGCAAGGCCGATTTCTTCAAAGCAGGAAATTCCATTGTCAACAGTAATTATAAGATTTACACCAACGCTTGCGAGATGCTCAACCGCTTTACAATTCATACCGTAGCCCTCGTCAAAACGGTCGGGTATGTAGTAAATACAGTTTGCTCCCCTGCCCTTTAAATAATTATAAAGCAAGGCAGTTGCGGTGACACCGTCACAGTCGTAATCGCCATAGACAGCAATTTTTTCGCCGTTTTCAATACTGCGATTCACAATATCGGCGGCATTCATAATATCGGCTAAAGAATAGACATCAGAAAAGCAGGGTTCGTCAGAGAAAAATTGCTCTAAATCGGCAGGATCCTTATATCCGCGTGAAGAAGCAATCAAAGCCAAAATCGGCTCAATATCACATTCATAAGCCAACTGTTTAGCCTGAGCTTTATCAGTTTCGTTAACAACCCATTTTTTAAAGCCCATATCTGTCCACCGCCTTTACATAGTTTCACATTTTATTTTAGCATTAAAACGGATATTTTTCAATGATTTTATGATAAAAAAGCAAATAATTTTATATTTGATAATCATCAATATGAAGTAATAATGTCATTGCGAGCCTATGCGAAGCAATCTCATAAATTTTTCAACAAGATTGCCGCGCTCAC
>CAYQFW010000136.1:0-4083 GCA_964416955.1 uncultured Ruminococcus sp. | reverse complement strand
AACATAAACCGCCGCCGAATCAACAAGATTTACGAAAATTTCCTTAGCGGAATCGTCATTTGTTATTATACTTTCGCTGTGGTGGGTAGAATGTTTAGCTATATGAGAAACCGCTTCCTTAACACCGTCTACTATTTTTACCGCCATTTTATAATCTAAAAATTCGGTATCGTAGTCGCTATCGGTAGCGGGTACAGCGTCTATCATATCGCACACTTCCCCGTCGCCGCGAATTTCTACTCTACCTTCAAACATAGCATAAAGTTTCGGCAAAAATTCGCCCGCAATCTCTCTGTCAACAAGACAAACTTCCATTGCATTGCAAACCGAAGGTCTGCTTGTTTTGGCATTATTTATTATATCAAGCGCCATATCCATATCTGCTGTTTTTTCAACAAAAATATGACAAATCCCCGTACCTGTTTCAATGCAAGGAACGGTTGCGTTTTCGGTGCAAGCCTTTATAAGTCCTTTGCCGCCGCGCGGAATTAGTAAATCGACCAAACCCACTGCCGTCATAAGTTCATTAGCACTTTGGCGTGTGGTATCTTCAACAAAATTTACATAATCTTCGCTTATACCACAATTTTTAAGTCCTTGTTTCAAAGCGTCAACAATGGCTTTTGAAGAATTATAGGCTTCTTTTCCGCCGCGAAGCACACAAACATTACCGCTTTTAAAAGAAAGCGCCGCCGCGTCGGAAGTAACATTCGGTCGGCTTTCATAAATAATGGCAACCACCCCAAAGGGTACCGAAATTTTATTGATAACAAGCCCGTTTTCAAGTGTATTTGCAGTTAAAACCTTGCCCACGCCATCGGGCAAAGCCGCAACATCGGTAATACCTTTTGCCATACTCTCAATACGCGCAGAATTAAGGGTAAGTCTGTCAATCATAACATCACTTATCTTACCCTTGGCATTTTCAATATCAATTTCATTTGCAGCCAATATTTTATGGCTGTTTTGAATTAAAGCTTTTGCCATTTGACACAAAGCGTTATTCTTCTGCTCTGTAGTAAGCACACTTTCAAGCGACAATTTTTTCGCTTTTTGCAAAATTTCCAAAGTGGTCATTTTAATCCGCCTTTCCTAAAAAGCGTGTACCAATATTTTTACCTTCAATAATATCATAAAGCGCAAGCGGATTTTCACCATTGGCAATTACCATATCTATGCCTTTAGAATTAACAATTTTTGCCGCTTTAAGTTTGGTAACCATTCCGCCTGTACCCAAACTACTACCTGCGCCGCCTACCATATTTTCAATTTCAGGGGTAATTTCACTTACAGTATGCAAAAGTTCTGCTTTTGCATTTTTCTTTGGGTCAGAAGTGTAGAGACCGTCAATATCAGATAAAATTATAAGCAAATCGGCATCAACGGCAGTCGCCACAATGGCGCCCAAAGTATCATTATCCCCTATCTCAATTTCATTAGTAGAAATCGAGTCATTTTCGTTAATAATCGGCAAAGCCGAAAGCTCTAAAAGACGGCGCACTGTGTTAACAAAATTCTGCTTACGGTCACTGTGTTCAATGTCGTCACCCGTTATAAGTATCTGCGCCACGGTGTGATTATACTCTGCAAACAGGCGGTCGTACGTATACATAAGTTCACATTGACCAACCGCTGCCGCAGCCTGCTTTGTGGGGATATCCTTTGGTTTTTCGGAAAGGCTCAACTTTCCAACACCCATACCAATAGCGCCCGAAGACACCAATATAACTTCATTACCCGCATTTTTAAGGTCGCTCATAACCTTGCAAAGCTCTTCAACCCGCAAGATATTTAAAAGTCCTGTTTTATGCGCCAATGTAGAAGTCCCGATTTTTATCACAATTCGCATTATAAAACTTCCTTATGCTAAAGTTGCCGCCATAACGGCTTTTATAGTGTGCATACGGTTTTCGGCTTCATCGAAAACAATTGATTGCTCACTTTCGAAAACTTCATCTGTAACTTCCATTTCGGTTATACCGAATTTTTCACCGATTTCCTTACCAAGAGTTGTATTAAGGTCGTGGAAAGAAGGTAAGCAATGCATAAACACGGCTTTACTTCCCGCATTGTCCATAATCTTTTTATTAACCTGATAAGGCATCAATTCTTTAATTCTTTCTTCCCAAACGCTTTCAGGTTCACCCATAGAAACCCAAACGTCAGTAGCAATAACATCAGCACCCTTTGTTGCTTTCATCGGGTCAGTTTCAAAAGTTATTGTACCGCCGTTTTCATTGGCTATTTTTTTACATTCGGCAATAAGTTCTTTATCGGGGAAATATTTTTCAGGTGCGCAAGCG
Organism: uncultured Ruminococcus sp.; assembly: GCA_964416955.1. Taxonomy (GTDB): domain Bacteria; phylum Bacillota; class Clostridia; order Oscillospirales; family Acutalibacteraceae; genus UBA737. The sequence continues at coordinate 1,780 of CAYQFW010000136.1, read as the reverse complement.
GTAAAGTTTACACCAAGTTTTGCGCAAGCCACCATATAAGAATTACCCATATTATAACGGGCATCGCCCATATATACAAAATTTATTCCTTCGATTTTGCCAAAGTGTTCTTTAATGGTTAAAAAATCAGCCAACATTTGTGTCGGATGAAATTCGTTTGTAAGTCCGTTCCAAACAGGAACACCTGCGTATTTTGAAAGTTCTTCCACAATTTCCTGACCGAAGCCGCGGTATTCAATACCGTCATACATTCTACCCAATACACGCGCGGTATCGGCAATGCTTTCTTTCTTGCCTATCTGTGAACCTTTTGGGTCGAGATAAGTAACGCCCATTCCCAAATCATAAGCTGCAACCTCAAAACTACAGCGTGTACGGGTGCTTGTTTTTTCAAAAATAAGAGCAATATTCTTGCCTTCGCAAAGGCGATGTGGAATACCCATTTTCTTCTTGTTTTTAAGTTCGCCTGCCAAATCTATAAGGCATTCAATTTCTGCTTTAGAAAAGTCAAGCAACTTCAAAAAACTTTTTCCTTTAAAATCCATCATAACGCACAACCTTCTTTAATAACTTTAACCGCTTTTTCCAAAAGCTCAAACGGGATATTCAAAGCAGGCAAAAGTCTTACTTTGTTCTTCGCCTTAATAACCAAAACACCATTATCCATACAGTATTTTATAACTTCTCCCGCGTCTTTTTCGGTTTCAATTCCAAGCATTAGTCCTAAACCGCTTATAGACTTGACACCCTTAGCGTTTTGAAGCGAATTTATAATATACTCCGACTTTTCATTTACTTCGCTGAGTAATTTTTCGTCAATGCGGTTTATAACACTAATAGCGCCTGCACAAGCAACAGGGTTTCCGCCGAAAGTGGAACCGTGAGAAGAAGGAGTTAACACATCTTTAACCTTTTCGCCAAGCATAGTAGCGCCCAGTGGAAGTCCGTTTCCAAGTCCTTTTGCTGTAGACACAATATCAGGCAAAACACCATACTTCATAAAACCGTAAAGCGCACCCGTTCTGCCGTTGCCTGTTTGAACTTCATCACAAATTGTGAGAATATCATTTTTCTTTGCAATCTCAAAAATCGCATCAACAAAGCCTTGTTCGAGAGGTAAAACACCACCTTCACCCTGAACAGTTTCGAACATTATAGCGCAAACTTTATTATTTTTCACAAGGCTTTCAAGTTCTGCTATGTTCCCTGATTCGCAGTAAACAAACCCCTCGGTCAAGGGCAAAAAGTCGTTATGAAAAACTTCCTGACCTGTGGCGGCAAGGGTGGTTATAGTTCTGCCGTGAAAACTGTTTTTTAGGGTGATAATTGTGTTATATTCATTACCTTTTTTCTCGGCGGCGTATTTGCGCGCGGTTTTTATGGCACATTCGTTAGCTTCCGCTCCCGAATTAGAAAAAAACACCTTTTTAAGACCAGTTCTTTCACACAAAACACGGGCAAGCTCCGAGCAAGGCTCGGTGTAGTAAAGATTAGAAGTGTGCTGAATTTTACCCAATTGTTCGGTCACGGCGTTTATCCAATCGCTGTCAGCAACACCGAAAGTATTAACCGCAATTCCTGTAGATAAATCTATATATTCCCTGCCGTTAATATCCTTTACAAGCGAACCTTTTCCAGAAACTAAAGCCACGGGAAAACGCGCATAAGTATTAGCAACAAATTCGCTGTCCTTTTCATAAATATTCATACTAATCCCTCACAACCATTGTGCCTGCACCCTCGTCAGTAAGGGTTTCTATAAGAAGTGAATGAGGCACTC
>CAYQFW010000135.1:0-4089 GCA_964416955.1 uncultured Ruminococcus sp. | reverse complement strand
CTCTACATCGGCATCGAACAATTCCTGCTCGATGAGAATGCAATGGATATGTAATTTAACGGTATCTATGATAAACAATCTATTTATAAATAAATCTGAAAATAGCAACCTTGATGGATGATTATATTATGACCATTTATGATATTTTAAAAGATACTTCCTATAAAACTGAGCAGTTTTCTAATGAAGCTATTGACCGCCTTAATGCTAAAATTGTAGAAAAATAAGATAAGAATGGTAAGAAATATGCCGTGGTAGAATGTATAGTTCGAAAAAAGACATTCGCCTTAATACGGAAGAAGTTATCAGACAACTTTTTATTGATAAACTTGTTCTCGACTATGGATATCCTGTGTCACGTATGCAGCTTGAATATCCTGTATATTTTGGTCGTGAAGTTAAACACGCAGATATTGTAATTATGGATGAAGATCGTCCTATAGTTCCTTATATTATTGTTGAGGTTAAAAAGCCCAAGCTCAAAGATGGTAAAGAGCAATTAAAAGGATACTGTAATATGATAGCTATGTACTTGATAGAATTTGTGATGCACTAAACTGTGATATTTCAGATTTATTGGAATATAAAGATGGCAAATGAATCATAAATTTTAAGGACTATGACGCTCGTCATAGTCCTTTTTTATGCTCTATTCTTTTGTCAATACTTTTTTGCACCAAGTACGTTTATTGCATTTAGGGCACTTCAAGTAACGAGTCGTTCCTCTATGCATCGCCCACAATGCTTCAGAGTAAGTAGGAACAATTTCGTGGCCACAATTTTTGCACTTGTAAGCACCTACGCTCACCTCAAGCTTTAACGCATAAAAGCAAGGCATTAAAAACAATACACAAAGGCCAAGAATTGTAACCACTTGCCAAACACCTTCGGGTATTAAGAATGCAGAAATGAAGATACTTGCAAATAAGACTGTAATGCTTACACCCATGATCACCCACATAGAAGTCCATATTGTTTTGTTTTTTCGCTCTACTTCTTTTGCCATTTGGAGCAAAAGCTGTTCGTTTTTCTGATTACTGTTTTCCATACCGATTTTCTCCCCACTCAATAAATCATTTACACTAATTTTCAGTTCTTTGCACAACTCAAGCATTAAAGAAGAATCGGGCATAGCTTTGCCGTTTTCCCATTTAGATACCGCTCTGTCGGTAATACCCAGTTTCTCTGCCAATTGCATTTGGGTTAAATTATTCTTCTTTCTCTGCTCGGCGATAAATCTTCCGATTTTCACTTGGTCCATCTCTCTTCTCCTTTCGCTTTTAGTGTAAGCTATACCTTATAAAAAGTCTACATACCATTGGTTGAGTGGGGGTTTTGAAACAACAATATGTAAATTTAAGGACTATGATAATAACATCATAGTCCTCTTATTTTAATAATCAAGCCCTTCGGGTACGAAACGGTCTCCGCCTTCGCCGTAACAGTTCATTCCCGCGCCGTATCTAAACATACGGATTTTTCGAGTACGAGTATCTATATTTAAAATATCAAATGCGTTTTGAGTGCAGGTGCCGACAATTCTTGCCACACGGGCGTCACCGCTTCGCGCCGATGCCGATGCGTTACGGGTATAAATAAGATTTATACCCTTTTTAACCTCATTTATATCGTCGTGGATATGACCCAAGAGCCAACAAATAATATGCGGTTTCTTTTCTTCGCGCTTATATTTTGTAAAGTCTGCTTTAACATCCAAATCAAAGAATGAGTTTGTTTCGCATTTATAATGATTTTCATAAGTTTCGCTATTATTGAGTGCTGCGCACAAGTCGAGCAACTTTTCACCCGCATTTTCAAAATCAGGATTATCTTTCGGGAATTGGTGCATTACCATAATAACGCCCCAATCTTTTTCGGGCTTATCATCAAAATTGAGCGCCACATCAGCAATCCAATTAAATTGTTCATTCGATATATAAAAACCGCTGCCGCCCGAATATTTAACATGGCCTTTTTCGTTTTTAACTGTTTTATCAATATCTTGAAAATCAACGCAAACGATACGGATTTTATGCTTTTCTACATCGTAATAATGCCAGGTAGAACGAAAACCGTTGGACTTGTTTTGGAATTTAAACCCGTATTTTTCTTCGGAATACCAATAGAAAAGGTTGGAATAATCACTATCTGTAAGCACGTTTTCAGGTTTGTTCCACCAACAGTTTACATCATGATTTCCCTTTGCAAACAAAAACGGACTGCGGCTTTTTTTAGCTTCATCGAAAAATGATTTTGCATTTACCAAAGGCAACGACTTATCCTGCTCAAAAAACGGTGTTATAGCATCTCCGGCATTTATCACCGCATCAAAAACAACTGGAGACTCATTCGAAAAAGCAATAGTACGCTTTAAGTTATCTAAGCTCGCTTCAGCTTCTTCAAAATCTATATGACTGTCTGTAAAGAAAACAAAATTCGCTCTGTCATATTCATTATCAAAAGTAATATTACGCGATGGTGTGCCAATAGAATAAGGCAAAAATCGTTTATAAAGATTAGCCTCTTCTACCTTACATATAAAATCATAATCCATCATAAAAGCACCGCCTTTCAAGTGAAATTCTATCATACTGTGCTTTTTAAGTCAATTACATTTTTAATATTTTTAAATTTCACTTTCTATCACAAGCAAGCGGTTATATTTCGCGGTTCGGTCACTTCTACAAGGCGCACCCGTCTTGATTTGCCCTGCATTCAGCGCCACCGCCAAGTCGGCAATAGTTGTATCTTCACTCTCCCCCGAGCGATGCGAAATTATCGCTTTATATCCGCTTCTTTGCGCAAGTCTCACAACATCGAGCGTCTCACTCAAAGTACCTATCTGATTAAGTTTCACAAGAATTGCATTACCGCAATTCTCGGTTATCCCCTTTTGAAGTCGCGAAACGTTTGTTACAAAAAGATCGTCACCTACGAGTTGAATTTTATTTCCCAACTCTTTTGTGAGCTTTTTCCACGCTTCCCAGTCATCTTCCGCAACACCGTCTTCAATAGATATTATCGGGTATTTTTCAACCAACTCGCCAAGATAAGAAATTAACTCATCTGCCGTCATTTTTCGGTTTCTTTTAGGCAATAAATATTCGCCGTTTTTATACCATTCACTCGACGCTACGTCAAGTGCTATTTTAATATCATTTGTGCTATACCCTGCCATTTTGACAGCCTTTACTATCACTTCTATTGCCTGTTCGTCACTTTCAAGGTCAGGAGCAAAACCGCCCTCGTCACCAACAGCCGTTGCCTTGCCCATTTCCTTCAAGATTTTGCCAAGTGTGTGGTAAACTTCGGTGCATTGTCGCAATCCTTCACTAAAAGTTTTGGCGGTGTATGGCACAATCATAAATTCCTGAATATCAATATTGTTTTTTGCGTGTGCGCCGCCGTTTAAAATGTTGAGCATCGGTCTTGGCAAATCTTTTGAGTTTATTCCGCCCAAGTACCTGTATAAAGGCATTTTATAGTGTTTTGCAGCCGCTTTTGCCACCGCCAAAGACACCGCAAGAATAGCATTTGCACCAAGATGCGACTTGTTTTTAGTTCCGTCAAGTTTTATTAAAAACTCGTCAATTTTTCTTTGGTCCAAAGTGCCAAGCTTTATAATTGCGGGCGCGATTTCACGGTCGATAAGCTCTACACAGTTTTGCACACCTTTTCCGCCAAAGCGCTCCCCGCCATCACGTTTTTCGTGTGCTTCAAACATACCCGTCGATGCGCCTGACGGCGAAATTGCAAGTCCTTTGCTTCCGTCACAAAGTGTAACCTTTACCGCAACAGTCGGATTTCCGCGCGAGTCTAAAACTTCAAAACCTTTAACACTTTTTACACAAATTTCCGTCATACATATCCTCCAAATTCAATTTTTATTATTTTTTCAAAAAAATTTCTTAATATTATTAAATTTGCTATTTTATTTTAAAGATATTTGTGATATAATTATCATGTATATTTATGTTTAAAAGGTGTTTTACGCATGGAAGATAAAAAAGAACAAGGTTATAACATTATTTGCGGACGAAATCCTGTGCTTGAAGCGGTGCGTTCAGGCAGGGAAATTGACCGCTTGCT